>JAFPYK010000255.1 GCA_017412265.1 Lachnospiraceae bacterium | reverse complement strand
CGCTGAACTCCGAGAAGAAGGTCATCGCGGCGTTCGCGGGAGATATGGAAGAGGCGCATGAGAAGGGCGTGGCATTTGTCCGCTCGCTGTCTCAATGCCCCGGCATCACCGGCGACATCGTGGTCACTTCCAACGGCGGCTATCCGCTGGACCAGAACCTGTATCAGAGCCCGAAGGCGGTCGCGACCGCGGAGGCCTGCTGCAAGGACGGCGGAACGATCATCATGTGCTGCAGCTGCTGTGACGGTATGGGCGGCAGCAATTTCGAGAAGCTGATCGTGAAGGGCACTGTCGACGAGATCGACGAGTACCTCTCGAAGATCCCTCCGAAGGAGAGCATCTCCGAGCAGTGGTGCGCGCAGATCTATTCCCGGATCCTGAAGAAGCACAAGGTGATCCTGGTCACCACCTATCTGGATCATGACCTGGTCCGCAAGGCCAACATGATTCCAGCGTCCACACCGGATGAGGCGCTTGCGCTTGCGTACGAGATGGAAGGCAAGGACGCGAAGGTTGTGGTGATTCCGGATGGCGTGGCGGTACTGGCCGTGAAGGAGGAGTAAATGGAACTGAAATTAGCGCTTAGAGTGGATGACCTCGATAATGTGGCTACGGTATTTGCCAACGGCGTAACCGCAGGCACGGACGTCGAGATTCGTGATAAGAGAGGCAATCTGGATCCGGTGATCGTCCATGCGGACGTCCCTTACGGACATAAGATTGCGGTCGTGGATATCCCGAAGGGAGCCCATATCATGAAGTACGGCGAGTCCATCGGCGAGGCGGACGTGGATATCAAGCGCGGCGACTATGTGCATGTGCATAACATGAAGGCTCTTCGCGGACGCGGGGACCTCGGCAGATAAGAAAGGCGGCGTGAGAATATGGGATATACATTTCAGGGCTATCGCCGTCCGGACGGCAAGGTCGGCGTGAGAAATCTGGTTGCGGTCATCCCCAGCGTTATCTGTGCAAATGACGTGGGCCAGGCGATCTGCCGCCAGGTGCAGGGAACCATCGGGTATTTCCATCATCAGGGCTGCTGCCAGCTGCCTCTGGATCTGAAGAGAGTGACGGATACCCTGTCGAATCTGGGACAGAGCCCGAACGTCGGGGCGGCGCTGATCGTGAGCCTCGGCTGCGAGGGAACCGACCATGAGAGAATCGTGGAGGAGATCCGCGCGACCGGCAAGCCGGTGGAGATCATCCGGATTCAGGAGCTGGGCGGCACGGCGCGGGCGATCCAGGCAGGTATCGACGCGGCACAGCGGATGGTCAAGGAGATCTCCGGGCTGCAGAGAGAGACCTGCGACATCTCGGAGCTGACCATGTCGATCAAGTGCGGCGCTTCGGATACGACTTCCGGCATGGCGAGCAACTGTGTGATCGGCTATGTGGCGGATAAATTAGTCGACCTCGGCGCGACCGTGATCTTCGGCGAGACGACCGAGTTCCTCGGCGGCGAGCACATTCTGGCGAGACGTGCGGTCGGCGGCGAAGACGGACCGGTGGGCCGGAAGATCTACCAGATCGTTGACGAGATGGAGAAGCGTGCGATGGCCATCGGCGAGGATATGCGCGGCGGACAGCCGACACCCGGCAATATCGCGGGCGGCCTCTCCTCGATCGAGGAGAAGAGCCTGGGCGCGATCGTGAAGTCCGGCCACCGTCCGATTCAGGGCGTGCTGGATTACTGTGACCAGGGCTACGGCAAGAAGGGCCTGTGGATCAAGGATACGCCGGGACGTGAGCCCGAGATCCTGACCGGTATGGCAGCCACAGGCGCACAGGTCATGATGTTCTCGACCGGGCGCGGTGCCCCGCAGGGCTTCCCGTCCATGCCGGTCATCAAGATCTGCGGCAACCCGAACACCTATGAGCGGATGCAGCACGATATGGACCTGAACGCGGGCGTGATCATCGAAGGCAAGAAGAGCATCGAGGAAGTGGGCGAGGAAGCATTTGCCCTGCTCCTCCAGGTGCTGAACGGCCGGATGACGAACAACGAGGCGCTCGGATACTACGGGTCCATGGACATCTTCTGTCT
>JAFPYK010000254.1 GCA_017412265.1 Lachnospiraceae bacterium | reverse complement strand
GATGCCCTCGCCGACCGATACCTCATTGCGGTAAACCGCCGCCGTATCGATATGGCGGTAACCTGCGATAATCGCCTGCTTCACCGATTCTCTCGCGACATCTCCGTCCGGCGTCTGCCAGGTCCCGTAGCCGACCAGCGGGATCGTCAGGCCGTTATTCAGTGCCACCGGCATCGTCAAGCTGAATTCACTCATCCTTCTGCCTCCTTTTTCTTTTCATTTTGCTAAATATTCTTGAAAAGAGCCATGAATTCTTCGCTTTCATGGCTCTTTCGGATCCTGGTTATCTCACCACGATATTGACGATTCTCTTCGGCACGTAGATCTCCTTCACGATCGTCTTGCCCTCGAGCAGCGCAGCGACCTTCGCGTCCGCCTTCGCAGCCGCGATCGCCTCCTCCTTCGTGGCCTCCGCGGGGATCTCCACCGCGCCGCGGACCTTGCCGTTGACCTGCACGCCGATCTCGATCGTCGCGTCGATGGTCTTCGCCTCATCGTACTCCGGCCATGCGGACATCGAGCAGAAGCCCTCGCCGCCGGTCGCCTCCCAGATCTCCTCCGCCAGGTGCGGGGCGAACGGGCAGAGGATCTGCACGAACGTCTGCAGCTGCTTCTTCGAGATCTTCCCCAGCGCCTAGACCTCGTTGATGAAGCCCATCATCGCCGCGATCGCGGTGTTGAACTTGGTCTCCTCGATATCCTCGGACACCTTCTTGATGGTCTTGTGCAGCGCGCTCTCGAGCTTCTCGGTCGCCGGGTCATCGCAGACCAGGTCGGTCATGCCCGCCACGCGGTCCAGGAAGCGCTTGCAGCCCTTCACGGAAGAATCGTTCCACGGGCAGGCCGCCGCATAATCACCCATGAACATGATGTAGGTGCGCAGCGTGTCCGCGCCGAAGTCCTGCACGATCGTGAGCGGATCCACCACGTTGCCGCGGGATTTGCTCATCTTCTCGCCGTCCTCGCCGAGGATCAGGCCCTGGATCGTTCTCTTCTTGTAAGGCTCCGGGCAGCCGACCAGTCCCAGGTCATAGAGGAAATGATGCCAGAACCGGGAGTAGATCACGTGACGGGTCACATGCTCCATACCGCCGTTGTACCAGTCCACAGGCATCCAGTAGTCCAGCTTGGCCTTGTCTGCAAATGCCTCGGTATTCTTCGGGTCGACATAGCGCAGGAAGTACCAGGAAGAGCCGGCCCACTGAGGCATCGTGTCGGTCTCGCGCTTCGCCGCGCCGCCGCACTTCGGGCAGGTGCAGTTGACGAAGGAAGGAATCTTCGCCAGCGGGGACTCACCGTCCTCGCCGGGCTCGAAGTTGTCCACATCCGGGAGCAGCAGCGGGAGCTCCTCGTAAGGAACCGGAACCGTGCCGCAGCTCGGGCAGTGGATGATCGGGATGGGCTCGCCCCAGTATCTCTGGCGGTTGAAGGCCCAGTCCTTCATCTTGTACTGGACGCCGGCCTTGCCGATGCCCATCTTCTCGAGCTCTTTGATCGTCCGCTCGATCGAATCCTTCTTGTTCGTATAGCCGTTCAGGAAACCGGAATTGACCATCTCGCCGTCGCCGGTGTAGGCTTCCTTCTCGATGTCTCCGCCCTTGATGACCTCGATGATATCGATGCCGAATTCCTTCGCGAAATCATAGTCTCTCTGGTCGTGCGCGGGCACAGCCATAATCGCGCCGGTGCCGTAGCCCATCATGACATAGTCCGCCAGATAGATCGGGATCTTCTTGCCGTTCACCGGATTGACCGCGCACACGCCCTCAAGCTTCACGCCGGTCTTCTCCTTGATCAGCTGCGTCCGCTCGAACTCAGTCTTCTTCGCGCACTCGGCCCGGTAAGCCTCGACCGCGTCCATGTTCGTGATGCGGTCCGCGTACTTGTCGATCAGCGGATGCTCGGGCGCCATGACCATGAAGGTCACGCCGAAGAGCGTATCCGGTCTCGTCGTATAGATCTCCAGCTTCTCATCGATCCCGTCCAGTGTGAAATCGACGAATGCGCCGGTCGACTTGCCGATCCAGTTCACCTGCTGCTGCTTGACGTTGGCCGGATAATCCACGTCCGCCAGGCCCTCCAGCAGCTTGTCCGCGTAGGCAGTGATCCTCAGGTACCAGACATCCTTCGACTTCTGGATGACGTCGCTGTGGCAGACGTCGCATTTGCCTCCCTGGGAATCCTCGTTCGAGAGGACAACCTTACAGGACGGGCAGTAGTTGACCAGCGTGCGGTCGCGGAAGACCAGGCCGTGCTCGTACATCTTCAGGAAGATCCACTGCGTCCACTTGTAATAGTCATGGTCGGTGGTATCCACCACGCGGTCCCAGTCAAATGAGAAGCCCACGCGCTTTAACTGCTCGGTGAACTTCTTGATGTTGATATCCGTGATCTTTCTCGGATGCATGCCGGTCTTGATCGCGTAGTTCTCGGTCGGCAGGCCGAACGCGTCGAAGCCGATCGGGAAGAGCACGTTGTAGCCCTGCATGCGGCGCTTGCGGGAGACCACCTCCACGCTGGAATAGGCCTTGATATGGCCCACGTGCATGCCGGCTCCGCTCGGATAAGGGAACTCGATCAGTCCGTAGAACTTCTTCTTGTCACTCTGGTCCTGCGCATGGAAGATGCCTGCATCCTCCCACTTCTTCTGCCATTTGCCCTCAATCTCATTAAAATTGTATCTCATGCTCTGTCTTCTCCTTCAATATGATTCCCTGCTGACTGGCCGCCGGCTTCCCACACCGCGGCCGGCCGGAACTGCTCCCGGCTTCCCCAGTCATCATTGCTCCTCATGCCTGAGACCACCGATGCGATGATCTCGATGATGAGAATGATGATAAATATAATCGCAAACAGGCCGCCGGAGCTCTTCTTCCTCTCCGAACCGTTCCCGAAGCTGCCCACCTGGCGCTGCGGAAAACCGGTCTGCGTGTTCTGCCTCGGCTGGAAGCTCGAAGGCATCTGCGTCGTCCTCATCTCACGGCCGTTGATGTTCTCGATCCTTCGGTCCTTCGGCTGATTCACCTGCGGGTGATTCGTGTGCCCGTCATCCAGGTCGGTTCCCCCGAACTTCCGGTTCGTCTTCTCCCTCTCCAGCTGCAGTTCAAAATAATCCGCGCCGTCGCGGCTCTCATTTAGCTTAAAATCCGAATCGTAAACGACCGGCGTCACAAACTGATGGCAAACCTTGCAATAATTCCCCTTGATCTTCTGATCGCAGATCGGACAAATCTTTGTCTTCATGCTCGTCTCCCTTCGAATCTGAAAAGTTACGGATGGATCTCATTCGAATCCTATCTTACTATACCAACTTTTCCCGGTCAGCGCAAGAATTCTTCTTGATTCTTGCCCGGCTTCCGTGTATAGTGCAAAATATCACAGAGAAATGTATATGTACCATAACCGGGAGGACATCATGAAGCTTTGGGGCGGTCGTTTTACAAAAGAAGAAAATCAGGCGGTGCATGCCTTCAACGCATCTATTTCCTTTGATCAGCGCCTCTGGCGCCAGGACATCCGCGGGAGTCTCGCGCATGTCGCGATGCTTAAGAAGCAGGGGATCATCCCCGAGACGGACGCGCAGAGCATCACCGAGGGCCTGGAGGGCATCCTCGCGGACATCGAGGCCGGAACGCTGGCCATCGACCCGCAGGCCGAGGACATCCACTCCTTCGTGGAGGCAGAGCTCACGGAGCGCATCGGCGAGGCCGGCAAGCGCCTGCACACCGGGCGCAGCCGCAACGACCAGGTCGCCCTGGACATGAAGCTCTATGTGCGCGACGAGATCGACGAGATCTCTGCTCTCCTGCTGGCGCTTCTGCGCGCGCTTCAGGATAAGATGAAGGAACACACCGCGACCTTCCTGCCGGGCTTCACCCACCTGCAGAAGGCGCAGCCGGTCACGCTCGCGCATCATTTCGGCGCATACTTTGAGATGTTCCGCCGCGACTTCGAGCGCCTCTCGGATGCCCGCCGCCGCCTGAATCTCAGCCCTCTGGGCGCAGGCGCCCTCGCGGGAACCACCTATCCGCTCGACCGCGCGTATACCGCGCAGCTCCTCGGATTTGACGGCCCCACGCGCAACAGCATGGACTCTGTCTCCGACCGCGACTACCTGATCGAGACCCTCTCGGACCTCTCCATGATCATGATGCACCTCTCCCGCTTCTGCGAAGAGATCATCACCTGGAATACCAACGAGTACCGCTTCGTGGAGATGGACGACGCCTACTCGACCGGCTCCTCGATCATGCCGCAGAAGAAGAACCCGGACATCGCCGAGCTCGTGCGCGGCAAGACCGGCCGTGTCTACGGCGCCCTGACCTCGCTCCTG
>JAFPYK010000253.1 GCA_017412265.1 Lachnospiraceae bacterium | reverse complement strand
CTCTTGCAAGATCTTGCCTAGGATCACTCGCGGTCTCCAAGCAAGCTTGGGCTCGCGGGCTTGCCCCTCTCAAAGCCCTACGTCCGCTCCCTTCGGTCGCGTCCGTATGGCGCGCATCGCGCGCCATTGGATGTCAAAAAGTTGCCCACCCTTGCAAGCAAGCTTGCGGCAGGGCAACTTTTTCCCATCAGGCTTTGCCCTTGCGACCGTATGCGTCCATGGGATCCAGCGCGGGATCCTTCATGCACAGGTGCACCGCCGCGGTCTTGAATGTCAGCGGCAGCGCCAGAATATTCGGCTCATCCCCGACAAACTTCTTCTTTGCGTCCTCCAGCGCATCCTCAAAGGTCGCTCTCGTCTTCAAGCCCATGCCTCTCGCGTATCCCGGATTCTCCGCGCCCACGATATAAATCGCGCTCGTATTCATTTCCGCGATGTGCGCGCAGGACATCATCGAGAAGCCGTGGAACGGATGGAATGCGTTCGCGTACCGGTACTTGCGGATGTACTCCTCATTTGTCGCGAAGTACTCGCCCAGGCGATCCATATCGGGCAGCTCGTTCATCTGATCGCGCTGGAACCACTCATAGACCTCCCGCAGATAAGGCCATTTGTCGTCGTTGAAGAAGCCGTTGCACAGAGACGAGCAGATGATCACGCAGCGGTCGCTCATGACTCTCTTAAAGCGCAGCACCTGCGCGGAGAGCGCCTGCATCATCATGATCGGGTTCGTGCCCATGCCGTCGCCGTAATGGAATTTCTGCGGCATGCCGAAGACCAGGACGTCGTATTTCTTCTCCGCCCAGTGCACATAGGTGCGCTTGTCCGCGACCTGCCAGGACAGAGGCATCATCTCCTTCGCGTAGCCGGAGAAGATCGCGATCTGGCGCGCCTTGGAGTCCAGCACCGCGTCGCAGCAGAAGAACGGATGACCCATCGCCTCTTCCATCTTCATCGAGATCTCGTCGAATTTGGTGCGCATCAGGCTGCCGCCGTTGACCGGCGTGAAATCATCCCGGTGCATGACCGAAGGCACATGATGGCTCGCGATGCTCCGCCAGTCCGTGATTCCGCAGGAGCTGTGCTTGTAGCCGCCGGAATAGCCGCCGTAAGGATTGCCCATCACATGTCCGATCAGGATCGGCAGGTCCGCCTCATAGACATATTTGTTCATGCGGACCGGATCCCCGCGGTCGGTCGGGCCCACGTCGACCATATGCTCCGGGTCCTCGGAGTCATGGCTGATGATCTGCCCGGTCGGCCAGAACTCGTCATAGAGCTCCTTCCCGAAGAGGGCCAGGGCGTCCTTGTTCGTGCTCCTCGGATGCAGTCCGTTGGAAATGATGAACAAGATGTCCTTCTTCTCCACGCCCGCGGCGTAGAGCTCATTCAGAATATAGCGGATGGACAGCTTCCGGTGGCAGGTCGGCTGCTCGCCGCCCTTGACCCGGTCCGGCACCACGAAGACCACCTTGCTTCCGCGGTGAACCAGCTCCGACACCCGCGGCATCCCGATCGGATGCGCCAGGCTCTCCAGATAAGCCGCCTCCAGCTGCTCCTGCGGGATGCACGGCGGATCCTCCACCGTCACGCCCGGGATAAATACATCGGTATTGTCCGGCAGCATTGCGCTCATCGTCCCCTGTCCGTACTCAAAATCCAGCTGTTTCATACGTCATTCTCCTTCATACTATTTTGATTGGCATGTTGCTTCCTGCGCTGCACCCTCCACAGCACCCAGCTCCCCAGGATGATCAGCCCCAGGTAGAGCGCGATCTCCGGCCAGATACCGATCGTCACCGCGATCTCATGAAACACCGGCTGCGTGGACGGATAATAAGGTGTGATATTAAACATATTTGATGAGAGTCCGGTGTCGCCGATGATCCGGTAGCTGACCACGTTGATGATCTGCGCGACAGCGGCCATCCCGAGAAATGTCCAGACTGCGGGCAGGAACACCGCCTTCCTCCTTCTCGCAAGGACACGCACCGCGGCGAGGCTCTCCACGAGCATCGCCCCGTGATACCAGAACCCGTGAATGAAGAGCAGGATCTGCGGCCTCATCATGTCCGCCGGCACAGCCAGCGCAAATACCGCGGCGATCACGGCAAATGTCGAGAGGAAGACCAGCGCGGTATCCTGCGCCTTCCCCTTCAGCACCGGCACCAGCGCCGACACATACATCGACATGCTGCACAGCTGCCACGGGAAGAACCAGGTCGAGAGCTCCCCCTCATACACATAGACCCAGACAAACCACTGTTTCCAGATCTCCAACACAATCATCAGGACGCCCAGGATGCCGATCAGGCGGATCAGCCTCTCTTCGGTCCATCTCTTCATCGCGAAGAAAAGCACCGTGCAGAACACTGCAAGCACGATGAGAATCGACCAGTGCAGCGTCCCGAACATCTCCGGCGTCTCAGAAAATCTTACTCCCATAAGACGTTATTCCCCCAGATACAGACGGATGATCTCCAGATACTCCTCTGGGTAGAATCCGATCTCACCGGTGAATCTCGTCAGCGCGATCAGGCCGCCTGAGATCTCCGGAATCGAAGCGAGCATCGGTGCG
>JAFPYK010000252.1 GCA_017412265.1 Lachnospiraceae bacterium | reverse complement strand
GTCAACATGCTGGACAACATCATGATCGGACGTGTGGGCACCGCCCAGATGTCCGGCGTCGCGATCGTCAACCAGCTCATCTACGTCTTCTACCTCTGCCTCTTCGGCGGACTCTCCGGGCCCGGTATCTTCACCGCCCAGTTCTTCGGCAATCACGACCTGGAGGGCGTGCGGTCTGCATTCCGCTTCAAGCTGTGGCTGGGCACACTGGTCTGCGCCGCCGCGGTCTGCATCCTCTCCTTCTTCGGGACACCGCTCATCAGCCAGTTCTTAAACGGGGACAGCAGCGAGCTCGGCGCGACCATGGAAGCCGCGCAGCAGTACCTGCGCGTGATGCTCCTGGGGCTTCCGGCCTTCGCCCTCTGCCGCATCTACGGCGGAACCCTCCGCGAGTGCGGCCAGACCCTCCTGCCGATGAAGGCAGGCGTGGCGGCGGTCCTCGTAAACCTCGTCTTAAATTACATCCTGATCTACGGCAAGCTGGGCTTCCCGGCCCTGGGCGTCACCGGCGCGGCCATCGCGACCGTCATCTCCCGCTACGTCGAGGTCCTGATCGTCCTGGTCTGGACCCACACCCACACGAGGGACCTGCCCTTCATCGCCGGCCTCTACCGCACCCTTCGCGTGCCCGGCGATCTGGTCCGGCGCATCATCGTCAAGGGCTTCCCCCTGCTCGCCAACGAGGCCCTCTGGTCCACCGCCCAGACCACCCTGGTGCAGTGCTACTCCCTGCGCGGCCTGGAAGCCGTCGCGGCCATCAACATCGCCAACATCATCGGCAATGTGCTGAATGTCGTCTTCTTCGCGATGGGCGACGCGGTGGCGATCATCGTCGGCCAGCAGCTGGGCGCCGGCGATATGGAGAAGGCCAGAGATTACGACAACAAGCTGATCGCCTTCGGAGTCTTCACGGGGATTCTCACGGCCTGCGCGATGATGATCGTCTCGCCCTTCTTCCCGAAGATCTACAACACCACCCCGGAGATCCAGGCGCTGGCAGGCTCCCTGATCCGGATCCTCGGTGCATTCATACCGACCTTCGCCTTCCTGCACTGCACATATTTCACCCTGCGCGCGGGCGGGCGCACGATCATCACCTTCTGCTTCGACTGCGTTTTCGCCTGGGTTGTCAGTGTCAGTCTGGCCTACACGCTGGCACATTTTACGGACATGCCCATCACCGGCATGCTGGCCATCGTCCGGACCTCCGACCTGATCAAATGTGTGATCGGGGCCGTCCTGGTCTACAAGGGCGTCTGGCTGCGGCGCTTCGTCGATTCCGACGAGCGCGGCTGAGAGGAGTGACGGAATGCACAAATTCATACTGCACACAACCCCAAGAGAGGCCGTCCGCCTCACCGAAGGAGATCCGAAGAAGGTCATCCTGACCTTCGCTCTTCCGATCTTCCTGAGCCAGCTCTTCCAGCAGCTCTACAACACGGCGGACGCATGGATCGTCGGGCATTTTCTCGGAGATGACGCCTTCGCGGCCGTCTCCTCCTCCGGCAACCTGATCTACCTCTTCATCAGCTTCTTCGTCGGTGCCTCGATGGGCGCGGGCGTCGTGATCAGCCGGTATTTCGGGGCAAATGATCTCGAGAAGGTCTCGCGGGCTGTTCACACGAACGTCCTGGTCTCCCTGATCCTCGGCCTCGTCCTTTCCGTCTGCGGCGTCCTCCTGACCCCGCAGATCCTGGTCTGGATGAACACCGATCCCGACGTGCTGCCCCTCTCCACCCTGTATTTCCGGTGTTACTTCGCGGGTTCCCTGACCGTCGTCATGTACAACTCGCTCAAGGGCGTCATGAGCGCGGTCGGCGACAGCCGCCGCCCGCTGTGGTACCTGATCTTCTCCTCGGTGTTAAATGTATTCCTCGACTGGCTCTTCGTGGGCGTCCTCGGCCGAGGCGTCGAATGGGCCGCCATCGCGACCGTCATCGCGCAGACCGCTTCCATGTTCCTGTGCCTGCGCCAGCTCACGAAGAAAGGGACCGTCTACCAGCTGTCCCTGAAGAAGCTGCGCATCGATCCCGCAATCTTAAGACAGATCGTCCACTACGGCATCCCGACCGGTGTCCAGAACTCGGTCATCGGACTCGCCAACGTGCTCGTCCAGTCCAACATCAACACCTTCGGAGCCGAGGCCATGGCGGCCTGCGGCGCCTACTCGAAGATCGAAGGCTTCGCCTTCCTGCCGATCATGAGCTTCTCCATGGCCATGACGACCTACATCAGCCAGAACCTGGGAGCCGGCGAACACGAGCGGGTGAAGCAAGGCGCACGCTTCGGCCTCATCACCTCCGTCTTCCTGGCAGAATTGGTCGGAGTCCTCATCTACCTCTTCGCCGAGCCCTTCCTCACCGCCTTCGTCACCGATCCGGAATCCATCCGCATCGGTGTCCTGCAGTGCCACACGGAGACACTCTTCTACTTTCTGCTCTCCTTCTCGCACTGCGTGGCAGGCATCTGCCGCGGCGCAGGCAAGGCCATCGTGCCCATGTTCGTGATGCTCTCGGTCTGGTGCGTCCTTCGCATCATCTACATCACGGTCGCCATGCACCTGATGCACGAGATCGTCCTGCTCTTCTGGGCCTACCCGATCACCTGGGCGATCAGCTCGGTCATCTACCTGATCTACTACAAGAAATCGAACTGGGCCGGCGGCTTCGCCTGACGAAGCCTTCCGGACAGAAAAACGGCTGCACGCATGCAGCCGTTTTTTTCGTGAGACGCCCCCTCACCCCGCGGGAGCCTTCGCCACTTATTCCTTGTCAATCATCACGATTCTTCCCTGTCCGTAAGGATCCGCATATTCCTCGCTGATCACACCGCCCAGATCATCCTGGATATAATCGATCAGCAGCTGGTTATCGAGCTTGACCATATTCTGCAGGACAGGCACGTCGCGGAACATCGTATAGCCATCCGCAATCTGCAGCAGCATATAGTCATGTCCGGCCAGCGTGTAGGTCTTGTTCGGGTCAATGGGCTCATCGCCCACCTTGACGTTCCTCACCCGGCGCTCACCCTCGATCGAGACAAGCATATCGTCCACATCCGCGACACACGGGCTGTCGACAGACACATCCACCTCGAAGCTCAGGCCGGAGACCTGCGCGAAGCTTCCGTTCTGCTCCGGGACGAGCCTCACGCTCCATTCCAGCGCGTCCAGCACCTGCTGCCCGGTCACCTCGACCACACAGAGGCTGTTGCCGAAAGGAAGAACACTGATGATATCTCCGTAGGTGATATCGCCCTTCGCGATATTCGCGCGCACGCCGCCGCCGTTCATCAGCCCGATATCCGCGTGCCCCTGCACCCGGAAGGCATCCGCACAGAGATCACCCAGATTCGTCTCCGCCCGGCGGACCATACGGATCGGATTGCCCGAGGAATCCACCGCCTCAGGGTCATTGACGGTCAACTCAAACGGTGTCGACGCGACCACCACGCCCAGCTGTTCCTGAAGCGCTGCAAGCGCCTCCGCCACCTTCTCGCCCGCTTCATTTTCAATTCCCAGAAGCTTCGGGGCGCTGATCTTGTTCGGCCAGCTCCAGATACCGGTCTCCAGCACCTCGCCTTCGGCGGAGATATGGCTGTAGCCGATGCACTGCAGCTTGGTACCGCAGGCGGAGCGCGTCACGTCCTCCTTATCTATGTTCTTCATGACGACCTGCTCGGTGTCATGGCTGTGCCCGTCCAGGAACACGTCGATGCCTCTGGTATGCGAGATGATGTCCGCATAGGTCCACGGCTGTGCAGCCACCTCCAGGCCGCAGTGGCCCAGGACATAGACGAGATCCGCCCCCTCGGCCCTTGCCGCGTCCACGGCCTTCTGGACCGCTTCGTAGACCTTCTCTCCGGTCGCGTCCTGAAGGAAGCCGTAGACAAACTCCCCCTTCTCATTCTGGAAATTCGTCGGCGAGGAATCACCGAGGCTTTTCGGAGTCGTGACTCCCACAAAGGCGATCTTGATCCCCTCGCATTCCTTGATCACATAGGGCTCGAATACCAGCTCATCCATGTATGTAAAATTGCAGCTGACATAAGGGAAATCCGCCTTCTTCGTCAGCTCCACGAAACGGTCCGCGCCGTAATCAAACTCATGGTTGCCCGGGATCGCGACGTCGTAGTGCATCTGGTTCATCAGCTCGGTGATGGCTTCACCCTTGCTGAGCGTGCCGACAGGCTCACCCTGGATGGCGTCTCCGTCATCCACCAGAATCGTCGTGTATCCCTGCGCCTCCAGTTCCTCGCGCACCTGCTGAAGGCCGGCCAGGCCGAATCCCTGGTCGATCCCGCAGTGGATATCACTGGTGTAAAGGATGTAGATCTCTCCGTTCTTCTCTACAGGGGCCGCAGTCTCCGACTCCTTGGTCTCCTCGGCCTGCGTTGTTGTCTCTGTGGTCGTCTGCTCCGTCTCCGACGTCGTCGGATCCGCCGGGACATCCGGCTTTTTTGCGCCGCAGGCTGTCAGCCCCAGCACCAGCGCGAACACCAGAAGGAGAGCCGTGAACCTTCTCAGAACCATCTCTTTCATGCATTTCACCTCATTATTCCGCGCCGGTGATCCGAAGTCCCGCAAGCAATGTGACCTTCGGGATCAGCCGGTCGTCATACTGCTCTCGCTCCTTCGAGAATCTCATCTGCTTCACGGCCTCATTCATCGAGCCTGACACCGAACCGCCGGTGACCACGGTCACCTCTCCGCCCCGGTGCAGATAGCCCAGACGAATCTCGCCCGCGATATCGCCGCTCATCGAGTCCACCTGGAAGTCCGAGAACTCAACAACCTCCAGATAATCGCCGCGCCGGATCTCCTCCTCGCTCAGCGTCCCGCCTTCAACCTCCAGGTTCGTCACCATAGAGCTCTTCTCCAGCCCCAGGTACTGCGAGAACTGCCGCGAGCCGCAGTAAGCCGCCGCCACGCCGTCCCGGATCAGCTCTCTCTCATAGACCACAGAGCCCTCCCGGTCCACGGGCATATTCATCGAAGAATTCGGGAGCTCCGGCAGCACACGGACCGTCACCCGGTCGCCCTTCACGTCCTCGGCGACAGGCTTGCCGATCTCCCAGTCACTGATCTTCCTCGCCACATAATCCGCATGCATCTTATCTGCAAAATACTCATAGATCCTGCACGCGTCCCACGTGGAGAACAGGACGTCCGCCTTGCCGAGCTTCGGAGTGGGCACCGCCTCCAGCCGGTCAGCGCCGAACTCCATCACACGCGCCACGTCCTTCGCGAGCCTCTCGCGGTCGCAGGTCCCCGAATGATAGATGCGGTGCAGCTCGATCTCATGGCCTTCCTTCTTCGCATTTACCACCACCTCGAGCTCCGTGCTCGGGTATGTGCACACGTACTCCACACCGTTGGAGTTGAGCGTGTGCCGGCAGATCTCGCTGACGAAGATCTCATACGAATTGATCCTCTGCGTCTCCGTCTCCGGCACGCCCGCAAGCGCCTCGATGCAGTCCCGCGCGATCGCGGCCACATCCACCGGGTCGGTCTTCCGGGCCACCGTCACCGGAACGTCCGTCAGCGTATAATATGGATTCTTCACGAGCCCCGCCTGGAAAACCAGCTTCTTCAGGATCTCATCGACCTCCGCCTCCGTGGCCGTCGGCGAGATCGTCTGCGCCGCATTTCCCAGGAACTGCCCGTCCTCACTCTTCACATAGACCTTCACTTCCGTGCCGGTCACCTTCACCGCGCGGTTCTGGTCCAGGCGATGTCCGATATAATAAAACTCCCAGCGGTTCTGCGCGGTCTCGGTCATCTCCCAGGCCTCCGCGCCCAGCCCCTGCAATTTCTCACGAATCATTTCAAACATCATCCAAGCCTCGCTTTCATCTTCAGATACGGGCCGCCGTCCGCGACCTTCACCCATTCCTTATAGCCCTTGCCGCAGAAGCCGTTGCCGTCCACCCGGCGGTCCCTGCTTGCCATGGTCACCGAGCCCAGCACGTCCGGCACATAGCCGGTCATGATCACCGGCGCGACCACCTTGCCCGTCAGCTTGCCGTCCACGATCTCATAGCCGCGGTTGATGATGCACTGGATGCCCCAGTGCTTCGGATCCTCCATGCCGCTGTCCAGGCCCTTGAGCAGATAGCCGTACTTCACGGAGGCGATCATATCCTCCACCGTATCCTCGCCGGAGTCAAACACCGTATTCGTCATACGCGTATACGCCTTGTGCGCGAAATTCTCTCTCTTGCCGTTGCCCGTGGGCTCACACCCGAGCCGCAGCGC
Source organism: Lachnospiraceae bacterium (assembly GCA_017412265.1). Classification (GTDB taxonomy): domain Bacteria; phylum Bacillota; class Clostridia; order Lachnospirales; family Lachnospiraceae; genus RGIG1588. The sequence goes on along the minus strand of JAFPYK010000252.1, from coordinate 2,914 downwards.
CGCAAGCGCGTCGCAGATGCCCGTCCTCAGGATTCCCCGATCGATCTCAATCACATCCCCGGCAAGCGTTCCTTCATCGTCAAATGCATAGGCCGTCACGCTCTCATCGCATAACGCTCCCTCGTGCATGGTCACATGCTCCGAGCCGACACGCTTGCCCAGATAATCCGCGCCGAGCGCGCGTCCCTTGACAAACATATCCATCTCCACGCCGTGCCCGAAGGCCTCATGCGCGATCAGGCCCGTCACGCCAGGCTCCGTGATGATCTCGTACTCGCCCGGCACGATCTCCTCCGCCCGCACCAGGTCAGAGATCACCTCCGCGAGCTCGTCGATCTTCGCGTCCAGGCCGGAGATAATCTCCGGGCCCGCGCAGCCCGACACGCCCTCCGCGGCAAATTTGATGTCGCCCTCCGCATTCGGCGCATAAGAAGCCGCCGAAGCCTCGGTAAATACATAGCTCTGCCGCAGGTCACGGTTCGCCGTCAGGAACATCTTGCTGACATGCGTCGAAGTCGCGCTCACCATCACGTCCAGCGCCCCCGGGATCGTCTCCATCCCGCGGTCCGACATCTCGGTCAGCACCCGCACCAGCGCCTCCGCGTCCGATCTCTCCGGCAGCTCATCCGCCTCCTTCTCGACAAAGAGAACCAGCGGCTCATCCGCAAGCTTCCCGGTCTCATAGACCTCGCTCGCGCACGCCTTCAGGATCTCCGTCTGCGCGTCCAGCGCCCTGCGGATCTCCGCCGCCTTCCCCGCAACGTCCTTCGGGTCAAACTCATTAAACGCCGCCTCACTGTAGCGGCCGTCCCGGCATACCCGGACCACCGTCCCGCGCTCCGTCGTCACACTCTGGTTCGACACCGACTTCGCCCGCTGGGAAATGCTGATGCGGAATCCCACCGAATCGGTCGAGAGTACACTGACGTACTCATAATCTCTGCCAAGCTCCGCGACCAGCTCCTTCAGCGCCGGCGCGATGCTCTGCAAATACTCTGAAAATGGTGCTTTCATATCGTTATCCTTTCTATCGGCAGAAGCCCTCGCGGGCCCTCCCGTCATTACCAGTCAACATCCTTAATTGTCACCGGCACCTTGTAGCCCAGCATCTGGGCCGCGATGATCCGGTGTCTGCCGTCGCCGATCGACATCGTTCCGTCCGGGTGGCGCTCCACCACGAGCTTGTCGCGGTTCAGATAGTACGCATCCACCGTATCCTTCAGCTCCGGCATCTCCTCCCGGATCTGCTCCGGCGTCATGCCCTGCGCGATCTTATCCTGCACATCCGGCAGCTTCTCCGCAATGCTCATATAGGACTCATAATCATGTCCGTGATGATTCCAGAACTTATTGTTCTCAAATCCCTCGTCCTGCCAGGTTCCGTCCACGAAATCAATGCCCGTCACGTCTCTGGCATCGATCATCTCCGTGTCGTAATCCTTCAGGATCTCCTCGGTATGATCATCCGCGGGCAGAATGTCCTCGGTCTCCGGCACTTCGTCCGCCTCCGGCGTCACGTCATTTTCCTCGAAGAACTCCGGTGTCTCCTCCGTTTCCGGGAGCACCTCCTCCGTCTCCGGGATATCCGGCGCAGCGTCATCCATCAGCTCTGTGGTCTCCGCAAGCTCCGTATCCGGCATCTCGGCCTCCGGCGCAGCCGGCTCATAAGGCGAATCGTACGCGTCCGGGTAGGCCGCGTGGCTCAGCTCCTGCCAGACCGGATCCTTCGAGTAGGTGTCATAGTCCCCGATCCCGTAATTGTGATCGTACATGTACTGCGTCAGCTGGTCCCTCGCGGTCTCCTGCGTCAGCTCCGGAAGCTCATAGTCCGGATACTCCTCCCGCATGAGGTTTCGCCACTCGGGATCCTGCGAATATGTATCGAAATCGTCCTGCCCGTAGTTGTGCTGGCTCATATAGTCCATCACACTGTCGTACTGCGGGGCCTCCTCCGCCAGCGGCGGCAGCTCGTAATCCGGATACTCACGGCTCATCAGGTCCCGCCATGCAGGATCCTGCGAATACGTGTCGAAATCATCCTGCCCGTAGTTGTGCTGGCTCATGTAGTCCATCACACTGTCGTAGGAGGCAGGCTCCTGCGCATCCGGGGCCGTCTCTTCCGTCTCCGGATATTCCTCCGGTGTCTCAGTATATTCATCCGGCTGCTCGGTGTTTACATCATCCGGGCTCTCGGTAAATTCATCCGGCTGCTCCGTATTTACATCATCCGGGCTCTCGGTAAATTCATCCGGCTGCTCCGTATTTACATCATCCGGACTCTCGGTAAATTCATCCGGCTGCTCCGCGTTCACCTCATCAGTGATCTCTGGAGTCTCCTCACCGGTCTCACTCAGCTCATCATGAGGCACATCGTAGGTCTCGCCCTCTTCCATATCGGTCGGGGCTTCGTCGGCCACATCCTCTGTAGTCTCCGGTGTTTCATCAAAGGTTTCCGGTGTCTCATCGAGGGTCTCCGGTACTTCCTCCGTCGTATCGCTCAGTTCATCATGAGGCACGTCGTAGGTCTCGCCCTCTTCCATATCAGTCGGGGCTTCGTCGGTGACATCATCCATGGTTTCCGGCGTCTCATCCAACGTCTCCGGGGTCTCGTCCAGAGTCTCCGGGACTTCATCCGTCACTTCCGGTGTCTCATCCAGAACCTCCGGCGTTTCATCCGTCATCTCAGGAGTTTCGTCCAGAGTCTCCGGTGCTTCGTCCAGCACCTCCGGCGTTTCGTCCAGGGTCTCCGGTGCCTCATCCGTTGTATCACTCATCTCATCCTGAGGCACGTCGTAGGTCTCGCCTTCCTCCATGTCGGTCGGCGCTTCGTCAGCTACATCCTCCAGAGTCTCCGGCGTCTCATCCAAACTCTCCGGCGTCTCATCCATCGCCTCAGGGATTTCATCCGTCACTT
>JAFPYK010000251.1 GCA_017412265.1 Lachnospiraceae bacterium | reverse complement strand
CGTTGATCGTAGGAATTCCCATCTGCGTGCCGAGATGCCGGCCGTGAACGATTCTCCCGCGGAAGGAGAACGGCTCGCCGAGCATGGCGGTCACATCCTCCATGCACCCATCCTCCAGGCATTTTCGGATCCGGGTGCTGGAGACCTCATCCCCCAGATAGGTGAGTTTTCTCAGAATCTCCACTTCATATCCGTATTTGCAAGCATATCTTGCAAGTGTCTCCACATCGCCGGATCTTTTGTACCCAAAGCGGACATCATCACCCACAACCAGGTATTTCATATTCAGACGAGCGCACAGGATCTCCCGGATAAAACCCTCCGGGTCCATGTGCCTGGTCTCTTCGTCAAACGGCCAGTCCAGGAAGATGTCCACGCCCAGCCGTTCGGCCTTCTCCCGCCGCTCTTCTTCCGAGAGCAGCGAACGGCTCCGAAAGTCCTTCGGGTCAAATGTAAAGAGCACACCCGGAAGGCCCGGCCCGGTCTTTTCCCGCATGGCGGCAAGCAGGGTCTGGTGCCCGATGTGCAGCCCGTCGAATTTGCCGAGTGTCACAACGGACTCCGGCAGACGGATATCTTTGGTATCTCGATAGTATATCATATCAATCGGTTAGAAACATTTTGTGTGGATAAAACAGTTTGCGTCCGGCATCCCATGCATAGATCGCCTGAAACCTCCCGTCGCTGCCGTAGACCCGGTAACGCAGGCCGTCCTCCGGCGCAGAGCCCGGGACCACGTCCGAATCCGCGAGGGGATTGCCGTTGGCCAGCAGGCGCGCTGCGCGCTCCGTGACAGAGATGGCAGGCATCTCCGGAAACAGTGAGTCGACGGGGATCAGCAGGGAATTCAGTTCGCCCCTGCGGAACATCTCATCGATCTGATCCAGCTTCACGGCGCGGTCCGCGGTAAATGCGCCGACCGCCGTGCGCACCAGTGACTGCATCGCCGCCCCGCAGCCGAGTCTCTTTCCCAGATCCTCACAAAGCGTGCGGATGTAAGTTCCCTTGGAGCAGGTGACGTCAAGCTCAGCCACATGTTCGTCTGGATCATAGGAACCGACACGGATCTCATCGATGCAGACGCACCTTGCCTTGCGCTCGACGCTCTTGCCCTGGCGGGCCAGCTCGTAGAGACGCTTTCCGCCGACCTTCAGCGCGGAATACATCGGAGGGACCTGCTCGTAAGGCCCCTGAAATGAGGCCGCGGCGTCGCGGATCTCTTCCTCGGAACAGGTCACTTCATGTGTCTCAAGCACCTGCCCGGTCAGATCCTGCGTATCCGTGCACAGGCCGAACCTGCATTCTGCATGGTAGGATTTGTGCCAGTCCTCGATCTGGTCACAGATGCGTGTCGCAGCGCCGAAGCAGACCAGGAGGACGCCCTCTGCCTGCGGGTCCAAAGTGCCGGTGTGACCGATCTTCTTCTGATGTGTGATGCCGCGGAGCTTCGCTACGACGTCGTGGGACGTATAGCCCTTCTCCTTGTAGACATTGATGACACCGTTGATCATAGTCATCCTTTCCGTCACTCCTCGGATGCCACGCCAAGCTCGGGCTCCACAAGCTCCATGATGTTGTTGACGATATCGTGCCAGTTGCCCGTGGCGCTGAAGCCCGCGGCATGCACGTGGCCGCCCCCGCCGAGAGACTTCGCGACCTTGCTTACATCCACGATGTGGTGCGAGCGGAGGCTGATCTTGTACTCTTCCGGCTCGATCTCATAGATCAGGGCCGCAACCTCGATCCCGTGCGTCACATTTAACTGGTCGATCACGCCGTCGATGTCCTGCGAAGTCGCTCCGTAGAAAGTGAGAACCTGGTTCTTGATCACGGAGACGACCATCTTCCCGTCGAAGACCAGGAAGCTCTCCAGAAGCGTCCTGCCCAGAATCTGGTTCTGGATATAGGTCTTCTCGTAAAAGCTCTCGTTGATGATCTGCTCGGTATCGATTCCGCAGCCGATGAGACGGCCGGCCACACACATCGTGTGCGGCGTCGTGTTGTTGTGCTTAAAGACACCGGTATCGTGGACAATGCCCAGGTACAGGCACTGTGCGATCTCCAGGGTCAGGTCCTCGTCGTCGATCAGGTCGGCGACAATCTCCGAAGCGGCCGACGCCTGAGGGACGATCAGCACATGCTTTCCCCGGTAAGTGTTGCTGATGTGGTGGTCGATCACGACCTTTGTCTCAGCCGCGTCAAAGTAAGGCTTAGAGAAACCGAGACGGTCGATATCACCGTTATCCAGCGCGATATAGGTATCATAGGTCCGGGAAGGGTCATAGGCCGTGCGGATCTTCTCCCAGCCCGGCAGCAGACGCAGGGAATCCGGAACAAATTCCAGATATACGTCCACCGTCTTATCCGGGTACAGGCGGTGCAGATAATGCATCACGCCCAGGCAGGATCCGACGCAGTCGCCGTCGGGGCGGATGTGCCCGCCGATCGCGATGGCGCGGCTGTCGCGGCAGATCTCCCGGAGATCAAGCTTCTTCTGGCTCATCCGAATCCTCCCGGATCTCCGCATTGACCTCGTCGATCATCTGCGACATCCGGATGCTGTACTCGATGGACTGATCCATGACAAAGCGCAGTTCCGGCGTGTTGCGCAGATTGACAGACTTCGCCAGAGCGCTGCGAAGATAAGGCGCGGCGCTCTTAAGCCCTGCTTTGGTCTCTGCGACTTCTTCCTCAGAGCCGAGCACGCTGATATAGACCTTGGCGGTCTTCAGATCCGGCGCGACTTCCACTTCCGTGACCGTCGTCCAGGGAGAGATCCGCGGGTCCTTGACCTCCTGCGAGATCAGCCGGCTCAGCTCCTTTTTAACTTCCCCGTTGATGCGGGTATTCTTAATGCTGTTCTTTCTCAATGCAATCGCTCTCCAGTCTTATGAGGATCAGCGCGGTACTTCCACCATGGTATAGACTTCCACCTGATCCAGCTCCTGAACGTCGTTGAATTTCTCAAATACGAGGCCGCATTCGTAACCGGTGGCCACTTCCTTGACATCGTCCTTGAACCGCTTCAGAGAGGCGATCGGGCCGTCGAAGATGACCTTGCCGTCACGTGTGATTCTCGCCTTGGAGCCGCGGATGATCTTACCGTCACGCACATAGGAGCCGGCGATCGAACCGACGCCGGACGCCTTGAAGACCTGGCGGATCTCCGCATGGCCGAGGATCTTCTCCTCGAATACCGGATCCAGCATGCCCTTCATGGCTGCCTCGATATCCTCAATCGCGTTGTAAATGACACGGTACAGGCGGACATCGACCTTCTCCTGCTCGGACAGATCCTTGGCCAGGTTATCCAGCTTCACGTTGAAGCCGATGATAATGGCGTTGGACGCGCTCGCAAGGGTGACATCGGACTCGTTGATATTGCCGACCGCGCCGTGGATGACACGTACGGCCACTTCCTCGTTGGACAGTTTCTCCAGACTCTGGCGGACCGCCTCGACGGAGCCCTGTACGTCGGCCTTGACGATCAGGTTCAGCTCCTTCAGATTGCCCTCCTGGATCTGCTCGAAGAGGCTGTCCAGAGACATCTTGGACTTGGTTCCGGCCAGCAGCTTCTCCTTGTTCTGCGTGACATAGGCGGCTGCGATGGCGCGGGCTTCCTTCTCGTTGTCTTCCACCATGAAGACCTCGCCGGCTTCCGGAACCTCCGAAAGGCCGATGATCTCTACCGGCGTGGAAGGACCGGCTTCTTTCAGGCGCCTGCCCTTATCGTCGGACATCGCACGGATCCGGCCGAAGGACGATCCGATGACGATCGCGTCTCCGTTGTGAAGGGTACCCTTCTGAACGAGGACGGTCGCCACAGAACCGCGGCCCTTGTCCAGCTTCGCCTCGATGACCAGGCCTCTGGCCTTGCGGTTCGGGTTGGCTTTCAGCTCCATGACCTCCGCGGTCAGGAGGATCATCTCCAGCAGGTTGCTGATGCCTTCGCCGGTCTTGGCGGAGACAGGCACGACAACCGTGCTGCCGCCCCAGTCTTCTGCGATCAGGCCGTACTCGGTAAGCTCCTGCTTGACGCGGTCCACATTGGCGCTCTCTTTATCAATCTTGTTGACGGCGACGATGATCTCGACACCGGCTGCCTTTGCATGGTTGATGGCTTCAATGGTCTGAGGCATGATGCCGTCGTCTGCTGCGACAACCAGGACCGCGATATCGGTCGACTGAGCGCCTCGCATACGCATGGAGGTAAATGCCTCATGTCCCGGGGTATCCAGGAAGGTGATCTTCTCACCGTTGATCGTAACGACGGAAGCACCGATGTGCTGAGTGATGCCGCCGGCCTCACGCGCCGTCACGTTGGTCGAACGGATGGCATCCAGAAGGGAGGTCTTGCCGTGGTCGACGTGACCCATGACGCAGACGACCGGAGGACGCTTGACCATCTCGGACTCGTCTTCTTCGTCTTCCTTCAGGATCTCTTCGATGACATCCACGACCTGTTCCTTCTCGGCGATGATGTCATACTCCAGGGCGATCTCCTCTGCCTCTTCATAGGTTAAATCCTGGTTGATCGAGTACATCTTGCCTTCCAGGAAGAATTTCTTGATGATGGCCGAAGGCTGGATCTTCATCTTGTCCGCCAGGTCACGAAGCGTGATGGTCTCCGGCAGGACGATGCTCTTGATCTCCTCTTCCGGCTTCTTGTCCGCTACCTGAGGCTTGATGAAAGCGCCCTTGCGGTTCGGATCCTTCTTGTTATCCGGAAGATCGTCACGGTACTTGCTGTTGTTGCCTTTATCGTACTTGTTGTTCTTCTGGTTTTTGTTCTTCTGATCGGCAGCCTTGCGGTTCTTGCTGTCCTTGGAAGGAGCGAAATCCATCGGAGCCGCGGCAGATGCTGCGGGACGGGACTTGCGCTGGCCCTGGCTGCGGGAATCGCCGCGGGAATCTCCTCCGCGCTCATTGCGGTCACCGCGGTTGTCGCGGTCGCCGCGGTCGTTTCGGTCGTTTCTGCCAGGACGGTCATTGGTGCGGCCGTCATTTCTGCCTTCGCCTCTGCGGCCGTCACGAGGCCCGCGCTGGCCGTCCTGCCGGCTGCCGTCGCCTCTGGACGGGCGGTCGCCGGAGCGGCTGTCTCTGCGGTTCTCGCGGTTGGCTGCGGAACGCTCGCTGATCCGGCGTGCGATCTCCTCTGCGGTCACAGGCACGACCTTCTTGACCGGAGCCGCCTCACGGGCAGGCTTCGTCTCTGCGGCCGGTGCGGTGACGGGAGTCTCTGCAGGCTTCTCATCGGGGACAAATGTCTGGACCGGTTCCGGGGTCTCCGGCTGCTTCGCCGGGGCCTGTGCCTCGGCTGCGGGCTGGGATTCTGCCTCCGGCTTCACGGTCTTGGCGCCTTCCGGACGAATCGGGCGTCCTTCCGCGTCGCGGCGGACCGGCTTTAAGACCGTTCCGTCAGGGCGCACCATCGTTCCGTCGGGGCGTACGATCGTGCCATCCGGGCGGCGGCGCACAGGGCGGCTTCCCTCCGGACGGATCGGACGTCCCTCGGCGTCACGCCGCACGGGCTTCATCACCGTACCGTCGGGACGGACAATCGTGCCGTCGGGGCGAACGATGGAACCGTCGGGACGGCGGCGCACAGGGCGGCTTCCTTCCGGTCTTGCCTCTGCACCCTCCGGGCGGGGCCTGCGGACACGCTCGCCTCCCTCGGGAGCGGCAGGACGTCTCGCCGGGCGTACAGGAGCAGCTTCCTCTGCCGGGACAACGGCAGGCTCTGCCTCCTCTTCCGGCTCCGCGCTCTTCGCGGCACGCGGGGCAAACTCCTGCAGCACCATCCGGATCGCCTCATCCTCGATGCTGCTCATATGACTTTTGATGTCGAGTCCTTTCTGGTTCAGAAAAGCAACGATATCCTTGCTGTTCTGATTCAGAGATTTTGCAAGTTCATGTATCTTAATTTTAGCCATTATACCTCCTATGCCGGCAGATGCCGGACTTAGATCCGTTCTATGATCGCGCGGGCAAGCCCCTCGTCGCAGATCGCGGCCGAAGCCCGCGACTGCTTCCCGATGGCCCTCCCGAGTTCATCCTTCGTAAACCGGATGAAACAGGGGATGCCGCGGTAGGCACATTTGTCCTGAAACAGCTTCCTGGTGTTGGCAGAAGCATCCTCCGCCACAATCACGCAGAAGGCTTTGTGTTCCTTGACAGCCTTCTCCGCAGAGAATTCTCCGCTCGCACATTTCCCGGCCTTCTGGGCCAGGCTGATATATGTGAGTATGTTATTGTTCAATCTGATCCAACTCCTTCATCAGTGCGTCGTAGACCTCCGAGGGGATCTCCGCGTTCAGAGAACGCTCCAGAGCCTTGCTCTTTCGCGCCTTCTGAAGGCATTCCTGCGATGGGCAGAGGTAAGCGCCCCGGCCGTTCTTGCGCCCGGTCGCGTCCACAGTCACTTCGCCTTCCGGCGTGCGGATGATGCGGATGAGCTCTCGCTTGCTCTTCTGCTCACGGCAGCCGACGCACTGGCGCATCGGTACCTTCTTGATCATTTTTCCTCTCCGTCTTCCGGATCTGCATACTCGCCTTCTTCGTAATACTCGTCCTCGTAGTACTCACCGTTCTCATCCTCGTAGTACTCGCCGTCCTCGTAATACTCATCCTCGTAGTATTCGTCCGTATATTCGCCTTCCTCGTAGTATTCGTCCTCCGAATACTCCTCGGTATAATGATCGTTATCGTAATACAGGTCCTCGTCGTCATAGTGGACGCGTCCTGTACGGCGGGTCGGCTCGTCGCCGGTTCTTGTGTAGAGCATGCCTGCCTGGGACTGGCTCTTGATATCGATCTTGTAGCCGGTCAGACGCGCGGCAAGCCTTGCGTTCTGTCCTTCCTTGCCGATGGCCAGGGACAGTTGGTAATCCGGTACGATGACCTGCGCAGCCTTCTCCAGGGGATCTCTCGAGATCGTGACTGAAACCACCTTGGCCGGGCTTAACGCGTTCTCGATCAGGGTCGCCGGATCGTCGCTCCAGTTGATGATGTCGATCTTCTCGCCGCGAAGCTCATCGACGATCGCGTTCACTCTGCTTCCGTTGACGCCGACACAGGCGCCGACCGGATCCACGTCCGGGTTGGAAGACCATACCGCCATCTTGGTGCGGGAGCCCGCCTCACGAGAGATGCCCATGATCTCGACGGTTCCGTCGCGGACCTCGGTGACTTCCGCCTCGAACAGTCTCTTCACCAGATCCGGATGGGTCCTGGAGACCGAGATGCGGGGTCCCTTCGGGGTGTCCTTAACTTCCAGCACGTAGACCTTGATGCGCTCGGTCGGGCGGAAGACTTCGCCCTTGACCTGCTCCTTCTCGGTCAGGATCGCGTCGCACTTGCCGAGGTTGACCGCGACATTCGCGCCGACATAACGCTGCACGATGCCGGTGATGACTTCACGCTCCAGCGCAGAATACTGATGATATAAGACCTTGCGCTCTTCCTCGCGGATCTTCTGCACGACCACGCCCTTTGCCTTCTGGGCCGCGATGCGGCCGAAGTTCTTAGGGGTTACCACAACCTGGACGATATCGCCGAGCTGCGCATCGGGGAAATCCTTCGCGGCCTGTTCGACGCTGATCTCCATGACCGGGTCGGTCACCTCCTCGACGACTTCCTTCGCCGCGAAGACACCGACTTCACCGGTCTCGCGGTTGATATTGACTGAGATATTATCGGCCTTGCCGAAATGATTCTTGCAGGCAGCGACGAGGGAATTCTCCATCGCCTCGATCAGGATCTCTTTGCTGATATTCTTCTCTTTTTCGATCTGATCCAGAGCCAGTAATAAGTCCGAATTCATTTTCCGTTATCCTCCTTAAAAATCAAACGCCAGCCGGATCACTGCTACGTCCGGTCTTGCGATTACCATCGTTTCTCCGTCTTCAAATTCAATCGTGAAGGTCTTCTCGTCATACCCGCGAAGAACGCCGGTATATTCCTTGGATCCTTCCACCGCGCGGAAGAGACGGATCTCAACTTCTTCCCCGAGGCTCCGCTCGAAATCGCGGGGCTTCTTCAGCTGTCTTCCGAGTCCCGGCGAGCTCACTTCCAGAATGTACGCTTCCGGGATGAAATCCTTCTCATCCAGCAGGTCGCTCACTCTGCGGCTGACGGTCTCACAGTCGTCGATGGTGATACCGCCCTCTTTGTCGATGTAATAGCGCAGATACCAGGTACCTGCTTCCTTCACATATTCCGTGTCCCAGAGCTCAAACCGATGCTCCTTAAGCACTGGCAGGATCAGGTTCTCTGCCTGCCGTTCGATCTCTTCGCGCTTTGCCAAGCCCTTCACTCCTTTTTTCTCATAATCAGGCGCCGGCGCACGGACGCGCGGGCTGCCTGCCATATGGCAAAAGGAAAGAGCGGATTCGCTCCGCTCTTGACCAGTTACCTTATAACAATGCTACTTTAGCACAATGCTCCTTTCTTTGCAAGAGAATTTCCTAAAAAATCAAGCTTTTTCGGGAATGATTTGCACTTTTTGACATCTATTGTTATACTACGAAACATCAGCAGCAAAAGGGGGAACATGATATGGCTTTAATTCTGCCCGAAGGATATGATCCGGTCTTAAGCG
>JAFPYK010000250.1 GCA_017412265.1 Lachnospiraceae bacterium | reverse complement strand
AAGATCTCCGGCAAATGGTACCGCTTCGACAGCGACGGTATCATGCAGACCGGCTGGCAGAAGATCAACAACTACTGGTACCGTTTCGATACCGACGGCGCGATGCAGACCGGCTGGCAGAAGATCAACTCCAAGTGGTATTATTTCAACAGCGACGGCATCATGCAGACCGGCTGGCAGAAGATCTCCAACAAATGGTACCGCTTCGACAGCGACGGCATCATGCAGACCGGCTGGCGCCAGATCAACAAGTGCTGGTATCATTTCGATACCGACGGCTCGATGCAGACCGGCTGGCAGAAGATCTCCAACAAGTGGTACTACTTCAACAGCGAGGGCGTCATGCAGACGTCCAAGTGGATCGACGGCACCTACAATGTCGAGAGCGACGGCGTCATGGCCACCAACAAATGGATCGGCAACTACTACGTCGGCGCCGACGGGCGTTGGATCAAGACCAGATAAGACAGATCAACCAAGGGACGCAGACCTCCTGCGTCCCTTTTTCACATGGGGTATGATGATATGACAGCAAGAGAATTCTTAGACATCCTTCACGTGGCAGAGCGCCTGAAAGACACGATCCGCCACTGCACCACCTCCCAGGGCCGCCCCGAGAGCGTCGCCGAGCACAGCTGGCGCATCTCGCTGATGGCCTTCCTCCTCCGCGAGGAATTCCCGGAGTTCGACATGGACAAGGTCACCGACATGTGCCTGATCCACGATCTCGGCGAGTGCTTCACCGGCGACATCCCGGTCTTCCTCAAGACCTCCTCCGACTCACAGACCGAAGACGATCTTCTCGACGCCTGGGTGCGGACCCTCCCCGAGGGCATCTGCGCGCGCATGACCGCGCTCTACGAGGAAATGAACGCGCTTGCCACCCCGGAGGCGAAGCTCTACAAGTGCCTGGACCGCCTGGAGGCCCTGATCTCGCACAACGAGTCGCCGCTCTCCACCTGGACGCCGCACGAGTACGAGCTCAACAAAACCTACGCCTTCGACTCCGTGGGCTGGTCCGAGTGGCTCACCGCTCTCCGCCAGGAGATCCTCAAGGATACCCTGGAGAAGATCGAACGCGAAGGCGTCTGAACAGATCTAAAGACAAAACTTCAGCCGGGGCGCTCCCGCGAGCACCCCGGCCGTTTTATTTCCCATCTGTGATTCTTAATCCTCCAGCATCTGAGCGCCCTGCGCCAGATAATCCGTGATCGTCAGGTGCTGCGGGCACGCCCGCTCGCACTGCCTGCACCCGATGCAGTCCGAAGCCCGGTGCCCCTCCGGCGCGGCCGCCGCATACGCTGCCCTGGCCTCCGCCATCTGCCCGTTGCCGAGCTGCTTATTCATCGCCGCGAAGATGTCCGGAATCGCGATCTGCTTCGGACATCCCTCCGTGCAGTAATGACACGCCGTGCAGGGGATCGTCGATGATTTGCCCAGAATCCTCTGCGCCTGCCGGATGATCTCCTGCTCCTCCTCATTGAGCGGCTCAAAATTCTTCATGTACGAGAGATTGTCCTTCATCTGCTCCAGGTTCGACATCCCGGAGAGAACCGTGATGATCCCGTCCAGCGAAGCCACAAACCGGATCGCCCACGACGCACAGGACATATCCGGGTGATAGGCCCGGAACAGCTCCTTCACCGCCTTCGGCGGATTCGCAAGCGAGCCGCCCTTCACCGGCTCCATCACCGTGATCGACTTGCCGTGCTTCCTCGCCACCTCATAATTGGCCCGCGAAGTCACCGACGGATTCTCCCAGTCCGCGTAATTGATCTGCAGCTGGACGAAATCCACCTCCGGGTGCTCCGTCAGAATCTGGTCCAGCAGCTCCGGCCCCGCGTGGAACGAGAACCCGAAATGCTTCACCAGCCCCTTCTCCTTCTGCTCCTTCACAAAATCCCAGAGATGAAACCTGTCATACTTCCGGTAGTTATTTTCCATAAATGAATGCAGCAGATAATAGTCAAAATACCCCGCGCCGGTGCGCTCCAGGCTCGTGAAAAACTGCTTCTTCGCGGCCTTCTCCGTCGGCGCCAGCAAAAACGCGTTGATCTTCGTCGCCAGCGTGTAGGACTCCCTCGGGTACCGCTCCACCAGCGCCTTACGGATCGCCACCTCCGAGCCCGGGTAGACAAATGCGGTGTCGAAATAGGTGAACCCGGCCTCCAGGAAGAGGTCGACCATCTTCTTCACCTGCTCCACGTCAATGCCGATCCCCCGCCGCGGCAGCCGCATCAGGCCGAATCCGAGCTTCGGCACTTCTTTTCCGAAATAATCTGACATGTTGCCCCTCCTTCTTTTCGAAAATGATATAGGAAATGTATTTGGGTTTATAGTAGCATATAGAAAACTGCGTGTCTCTACTTTTCTCTTTCTCTTGACTTAGAGAGCAAGTAGAGATCCACTCATTAAGGAGCAAGACATGCATTAATGAGTGACTCTCCCGACGCTTTCTGGGACAGGGATCCACTCATTAAGGAGCTAGTCAAGCCCTCATGAGTGGCTCTCCCGTTGCTTTCCGGGACAGGGATCCACTCATTAAGGAGCGAGGCAAGCATTAATGAGTGGTTCTCCCACTACTTTCTCAGCCAGAGAGCCACTCATTAAGGAGCGAGGCAAGCATTAATGAGTGGCTCTCCCGCTTAAACCCGTACCATTTTCAAGGACAACTTCGCTGTATTTTTGAGTGTTAATCGTGCAGCATGAATTCCGGATATTTTCCTTCCGTGAGGAAGGTATAGTACTCAGAGGGAGACATCTTTTT
>JAFPYK010000249.1 GCA_017412265.1 Lachnospiraceae bacterium | reverse complement strand
GAAGCTGTTAAACAGCGAGGAGACGCCGCTGATCCGCTCTGCGACTACCTATGTGCTTGACGGGGACCTGACGGAGGATGAGTTCGAGCATATCAAGGCTTACTGCATCAACCCGGTCGATTCCAGAGAGACCGATGAGAAGAAGCCGGAGACCCTGCGGGCGGACTATGCCGATGCTCCGGATGTCATGATTGTCGAAGACTTCTGCAGCATGGATCAGGATTCATTTGAAGAGCTCTACCGTTCCCTGAGCCTTGCCATGACGCTCAAGGATTTTGAACATATCCGCCGGTATTACCGCGAGGAGGAGCACCGCGATCCCACGATGACGGAGATCCGCGTGCTTGACACCTACTGGTCCGATCACTGCCGCCACACGACGTTCCTGACCGAACTGACGGACGTGAGTTTTGACGAGGGCCGTTATACCGAGCCGATCCGCCGCACCTACGAGCGCTACCTTGCGGACCGCGAGCCATTTGCACGCGGAAGATCGGACAAATACATCTCCCTGATGGATATCGCCACCATGGGTATGAAGAAGCTGAGAGCCGAGGGCAAGCTGGAAGATCTCGAGGTGTCTGACGAGATCAACGCCTGCTCGATCGTCGTGCCGGTCGAGATCGACGGCAAGACAGAAGAGTGGCTCGTATTCTTTAAGAATGAGACGCACAACCACCCGACAGAGATCGAACCCTTCGGCGGCGCGGCGACCTGCCTCGGCGGCGCGATCCGCGACCCGCTCTCCGGCAGAGGCTATGTCTATCAGGCCATGCGTATCACCGGATCGGCAGATCCGACGCTCCCGCTGTCCCAGACGCTTCACGGGAAGCTCCCGCAGCGCAAGATCACGACCGGCGCAGCCCAGGGCTACAGCTCCTACGGCAACCAGATCGGCCTTGCCACGGGTTATGTGCATGAAGTCTATCATCCGAACTATGTCGCGAAGCGCATGGAGATCGGCGCGGTGATGGGAGCCGCCCCGAGGGCAAATGTCATCCGTGCCGATTCCGATCCCGGCGACCAGATCATCCTCATCGGCGGGCGCACCGGGCGTGACGGCTGCGGCGGCGCCACCGGCTCCTCCAAGGCCCACACCGATACCTCGATCGATACCTGCGGCGCGGAGGTCCAGAAGGGAAATGCCCCGACGGAGCGCAAGATCCAGCGCCTGTTCCGCCGCAGTGAAGTGACGAAGCTGATCAAGAAGTGCAATGATTTCGGCGCGGGCGGTGTCTCGGTCGCGATCGGTGAGCTGGCGGACGGCCTGCACATCTACCTGGACCGTGTGCCGAAGAAGTATGCGGGCCTGGACGGCACCGAGCTTGCGATCTCGGAATCCCAGGAGCGCATGGCCGTGGTTGTCGCTCCGGAAGACGTGGAGAAGATGCTTGGCTACGCGGCGGAAGAGAACCTGGAAGCGGTCGTGGCCGCAGAGGTTATGGCGGAGCCCCGCCTTGTCATGTACTGGAGAGGCAAGGAGATCGTGAACCTCTCCCGTGCTTTCCTGGATACCAACGGGGCGCATCAGGAGACGACGGTGCGCGTGAGAACCCCCGAAGATAAAGATTATTTTGACGTCGAGGCGGAAGCAGACGTCAGAGAGCAGTGGCTTAGCACCCTGGCGGATCTCAATGTGTGCTCGCAGAAGGGACTGGTGGAGCGTTTCGACTCCTCGATCGGCGCCGCGACCGTCACGATGCCTTACGGCGGCAAGTACCAGTTAAGTCCGATTCAGACGATGACTGCGAAGCTTCCGGTGCTTTCCGGCACCTGTGACGCGGTGACCCGGATGAGCTACGGATTTGACCCTTATCTGTCGTCCTGGAGCCCTTATCACGGGGCTGCTTACGCGGTGTTGTCCTCCGTCGCGAAGATCGTCGCGGCCGGCGGAGATTATCATAAGATCCGATTCACCTTCCAGGAGTATTTCGAGCGCATGACGCAGGATCCTGCGCGCTGGGGCGAGCCGCTGGCTGCCCTGCTGGGAGCCTATGAGGCGCAGATCCGCCTGGGGCTTCCTTCCATCGGCGGCAAGGATTCGATGTCCGGCTCCTTTAACGAGATCGACGTGCCTCCGACGCTGGTTTCCTTTGCGGTGGAGGTCGGCCGCCTGTCCGAAGTGGTGAGCACGGAGCTCAAGGCTGCGGGGCAGGTTCTGGTGGAATTCCCGGTGATCCGGGACGCTTACGATCTGCCGGATTATGAGAAGATGATGGCCCTGTATGACGAGATCACCGCACTGTCTCGTGACGGTGTGTTCGCGTCTGCTTATGCGGTCGGCTTCGGCGGCCTCTGCGAGGCTGTGAGCCACATGGCCTTCGGCAACGGACTCGGTGTCCACCTTTATGAGGACGCAGTCAGCCGGAAGGACCTGTTCGAGCCTGCTTACGGCGCGATCGTGTGCGCGGTCGACCCGGAGAATCTCGAGAAGATCTGTGCGGCTCACCGGGTGATCGGTGAAGTAACGGACGACGGTGCATTTGTCTGGGGTGAGATGAAGATCTCGCAGGAGGAGGCGCTTCGCACCTGGAAGAAGCCGCTGGAGAAGGTCTTCCCGACGCAGTCCGGCGTGAAGAAGCAGGAGATCGACAACGTCCTCTACGCAGAGAAGAAGATCTATGTCTGCAGGCATAAAATGGCGCGCCCGAAGGTGTTTATCCCGGTCTTCCCGGGGACCAACTGCGAGTATGACAGTGCGAAGGCATTTGCCGCGGCGGGTGCGGACGTCGAGACCGTGGTCTTCCGCAATACCGTGCCGGAGGATATCCCTGCGTCGGTCGAGGCATTTGAGAAGGCCATCGACCAGGCACAGATCCTGATGTTCCCGGGCGGCTTCTCCGCGGGCGACGAGCCGGACGGCTCCGGCAAATTCATCGCGACGGCTTTTCGCAATGAGCGGCTGAAGGAGGCGGTGAACCGCCTGCTGAAGGAGAGAGACGGCCTGGCGCTCGGTATCTGCAACGGCTTCCAGGCGCTGATCAAGCTCGGTCTGGTGCCCTTCGGCGAGATCCGCGAGCTGACCCCGGACAGCCCGACGCTCACGACCAACCATATCGGCCGGCACATCTCCAAATCGGTCTACACCAAGGTGGTTTCCAACAAATCTCCCTGGTTTGCGAAGGCAGAGCTCGGCGGTGTCTATGCGATCCCCGCGTCTCACGGCGAGGGACGCTTCGTGGCAAATGACGCGTGGTTAAAGAAGCTTGCCGAGAACGGGCAGATCGCGACGCAGTATGTGGACCTCTCCGGCAGGCCGACGATGGATGAAGATTATAATCCGAACGGATCGTATCAGGCCATCGAGGGCATCACGAGCCCGGACGGCCGCGTGCTCGGCAAGATGGCTCATTCGGAGAGACGAGGCGCGGGCGTGGCGCTCAACATCACAGGAGAGCAGAACCAGCACGTCTTCGAATCCGGCGTCGCGTACTTCAGAGACTGAGGACACTGAGAATTGGGTCTGTTCAATTGGACAACCTTATGGTAAGATAGTTGGCGGGTAAGAATCGCTTACCCGCCATTTTTATATGGATCCTCTCTGTGAAGGGCACAGGCACGGATCCGGTTTATGAAGAAGAATTCAGACAAAGGAGTTTTCATCCATGGGTAGATATTTCGGAACAGACGGATTCCGCGGAGAGGCCAATGTGAATCTCACCGCGATGCATGCCTACAAGGTAGGCCGGTTCCTGGGCTATTATTTCAACCAGAAGCATGAGGACGGCGGACATGCCAAGATCGTGATCGGCAAGGATACCAGAAAGTCCAGCTATATGTTCGAGTACGCGCTTTCGGCGGGCATCACGGCCAGCGGCGCGGATGCGTATCTGCTTCATGTGACGACGACGCCCAGCGTGGCTTATATCGCGAGAACCGAGAATTTTGACTGCGGCGTGATGATCTCCGCAAGCCACAACCCGTTCTATGACAACGGGCTGAAGCTCATCAGCGGTACCGGGCAGAAGATGGATGCCGCGGTCGAGGCGCTGGTGGAGGATTATATCGACGCTCCGGAGGATTCCATCCCTCTGGCAAGGAAGGAACAGATCGGCCGCACGGTGGACTACATCATGGGCCGCAACCGCTATATGGGGTACCTCATGACGCTGGTGACCCGTTCCTATGAGGGGATCAAGGTCGGCTTAGACTGCGCGAACGGCTCCTCCTGGATGATCGCGAAGAGCCTGTTTGACGCGCTCGGCGCGAAGACCTATGTGATCAACGCGGAGCCGGACGGCACGAACATCAACCGCAATGCCGGATCGACGCATATCGAGGTGCTTCAGGCATTTGTGAAGGAGAAGGGCCTGGACATCGGATTTGCCTATGACGGAGACGCCGACCGCTGCATGTGTGTGGATGACCAGGGCAACGTCGTGGACGGCGACCGCATCCTTTACCTGTGCGGCTGCTACCTGAAGGAATGCGGCGAGCTCGAAGGCGACACCGTCGTGACAACCGTCATGTCCAACATCGGCCTGTACAAGGCATTTGACGCGGCGGGTATCCGCTACGAGAAGACAAAGGTCGGCGACAAGTATGTCTACGAGAATATGCTGGAGAACAACTTCACGTTAGGCGGAGAGCAGTCCGGCCATATCATTTTCCGCAAATACGCCACCACCGGCGACGGCATCCTGACGTCCCTGAAGATCATGGAGGTCATGCTTGAGAAGAAGAGCAAGCTGTCGGTGCTGCTGCGCGACCTGAAGATCTATCCGCAGCTGCTGGTGAATGTGCGTGTCAAGAGCAAGCCGGAGGCCAGGGCAGACGAAGAGGTCGTCAAGGCCACCGAGCGCGTCGCCGAGGCCCTCGGGACCGAAGGCCGCATCCTGGTCCGTGAGAGCGGGACCGAGCCGGTGATCCGCGTCATGGTAGAAGCGCCTACCGAGGAAGAGTGCAGGAAGTATGTCTATGAAGTCGTCGACGTCATCAAGGCGAGAGGGCACGAAGCCGAATAAATGCTTTACACAGACCGATTGAATATGTTATAATAACTATTTGTCGGACAATAGCGCAGAGATGTTCAGCGCATGAAATGAGAGAGGATTTTTAGCATGAGCGTAAAAGTGGAAAAGTTAGAGAAGAACATGGCGAAGCTTACTTTTGAAGTGTCTGCGGAAGAATTTGAGGCAGCCTGTCAGAGAGCTTATCTGAAGAATAGATCCAAGATCAGCCTTCCCGGCTTCCGTAAGGGCAAGGCTCCCAGAAAGATGATCGAGAAGATGTACGGCAAGGGCTTCTTCTATGAGGACGCGATCAATGACG
>JAFPYK010000248.1 GCA_017412265.1 Lachnospiraceae bacterium | reverse complement strand
TCGTCGTAGCAGATCTCTCCGTCCGGGTGCAAGATGTCCTCGGCGTCCGGCGCGTCCACGATCTCCGGCTCCGTCTCCACAACCTCCAGGAAGCGCCGGAAGCCCGACAGCCCCTTCTGCAGCATCTCCATCAGCTCCACCAGGATCTGGATCGGGCTGACAAACACACCGATATAGAGCGCATACATGGCCAGGTCCGAGGGTTCCATATCGCCGTTGGCGATGAAGAGCCCGCCGAAAACCAACGTCACGGTATAGAGCATGCCCGTGAAGAACGAGTTGCCGCTCGCGAACCGCCCCATGGCCCGGTAGTTGTTGCGCTTGGACTGCAGGAAGGCTTCGTTGCCCCGGCGGAATTTCTCCTCCTCCACCGGCTCATTTGCAAATGCCTGCACCACCCGGATGCCCGAGAGGGAATCCTGCAGCGTCGCGTTGATATCGCCGATCTTGCGCCGGTTGTCCGCAAATGTCTCCCGCATCGCCTTGCGCTGGCTCACCGAGAAAGCCACCATCATGGCGACCACCACGCAGAGAATCAGGGCAAGCTTCGGCTGGATGATGAAGAGGAAGATGAAGGCGCCGATGACCTTGATCGAGGCGATGAAGAGGTTCTCCGGGCCGTGATGCGCCATCTCCGAGATGTCGAACAGGTCCGAGACCAGGCGGGCCATCAGCTGGCCGGTATTGCCCTTGTCATAGTAGGAGAAGGACAGCCGCTCGTACTGGTCGAAGAGCTCCCTTCGCATGTCACGCTCCATCTTGGCGCCCATCACGTGGCCGTGGTTCGTCACATAATATTTTGCCAGCGTCTGCAGGACATAAGCGGTCACCAGGGCGACCGCGATCCACGGGAGGGTGGCGAGGATCGCCTGCCGCTCTCCCCGGAACAGCCCGTTGATGCTCGAGCGCAATAGCTGCGGGTAGAGCAGGTCCACGACGCTGATGAAGAGCGCACAGAACAGATCCAGCACAAGCTCCCACCGATAAGGCCGGTAGTACCGGATGAATTTACGTAATGTATGTGTGTTTTGTGATCTCAATGATGTTCCCCTATCCTTTCACCCCCGCAGGCAGCTCAGTCGATCTTGAGTCCCTGCTTCTTCCAGCCCGCGGCCATTCTCGCGTCCATCTCCTCGAACGTCGGAACGCCGGAGAGCGAGTCATACTGCTCCACGCAGCCGCAGCCCGCGCCCGCGGCGTACTGCAGGCATCTGCGCACCGGGAAGCCCCTGAGCACCGCGCACAGGAACGCGCCGATCGATGCGTCTCCCGCGCCCACGCCGGATTTCACGACATCCGCCACGTAGCTCTCTTCAAACATCTCCAGGTCCGCCCAGTCTCTCGCCAGGACCGGTCCCAGTTCCTCGCCTGCCCCGAGAAGCCTCTCCGCACCCGCGGTGCGCAGATACAGGCCCTGCAGGCCGCACTTGATCATGACCACCTTCGCGCCCCATTCCATCAGCTGGTCCGCCAGCGGACGGATGTCATGCTCGATGGAGATCACTTCTGTCACGTCGCGCCCGCCGGCCCGCTCGACCCAGCTCTCATAGAGCTTCGGATCCAGCTCGAAGCAGAGCTCCGCCGCGCTCGGCACGAAGAAATCCACATAAGGAATCACATTTTTCACGATCTGGCGCCAGTTCGCGTGGCCGTTCTCCGTGTCCGGATCCACGAAAACCATATCCAGCGACGTCGCGACGCCCAGCTCCTTCACGCGGGAGAACATCTTCACGAGCTCCTCCCCGTCATTTAAGTAGAACCGGCGCATGATCCCGGGATACCCGAAATGGAACAGCGACGCGCCCTTCACGCCCTCATAATTGACGTCCTCGGCGGTAAATGTATTGTTCGCGCCCGGGACCTGCAGGAACATCCGGTCAAGCCCGCGGGGGGCCAGAACCATCGTGCAGGAAGTCTCCGCCGTCGTATCCGTCAGCAGATACGTATCGTCGCCGCCGTCGTCCAGAAGCATCCGCCGAACCACGTCCGCGAAGCCGTCCGTGCCCACCTTGCCCATGAAGCGCACCTTCGTGCCCATCTTCTGCATCGCCAGGCCGGTGTTCGCGACCGCCCCGCCGAGGGCCAGCACAAGGCCGTCCATCGTGGAGAGCTTGCCGGGGTAAAACACCTGGTCCACTCTCTCATAAGTCAGATGTTCCGGAAACTTCGGCGAGATATCCAGGCAGATCTGTCCCGCCGTCACCACAAACTTCTCACTGCTCATTTCGCTCCTCCTCTTCCTCCCCGGCGGAGAGGAAATCCTTCTCGTCCGATCCGAGCTTCAGTATATCCGCCAGCACCTCCGCATCCATCTCGAGGTACTCTGCCAGCTGTTCCTTCGTCGGCTCCCGGCCGAACTCCGTCCCGAACTCCTTCGCTGCCTCCCGGATGCTCTGTGCCTGTTCCACACTCTTCCTGCTGACGCTCACCTGCGCGTTATCTTCATAGACCGCGTTCTCCAGCGTCTCCAGGATGACCTCGGAGACACATCTCCTCCAGTCATCCGCTTCCTCCGCGATCGCGGTCTCCAGCCCCAGGATCAGCCCCAGGCTGCCCTCCTGGATCAGGTCATCCAGCCGCGTCCCCTGGTCCCGGTAAAGCAGGGCCGTCTCCGCCACCAGCGGCAGCTGCGTCTTCAGCAGCAGGTCCCTGGCCTTCTCATCTCCCGCGCCCGCCTTGGCGAAGAGTTCATCCTCTTCCTCCTCGGAGAGCGACGGCAGCCGCTTCATCTCCTCATAATATGCCGCGAAATACGGCGATTCCTCCGCAAGCTCTTCCATCGCCTGCCGAAGCTCCTCACCGGCCGCCTCCTCGTCCCTCTCCTGTGGGGCAAATGCGATCCCGCGGATCCGCACCTGGTGCTCCGCCAGATACGAAACCACCAGGCTGAACTGTTCCTCCGAGAGGTCCGGCAGCTCGCGGGCGATCTCCTCACGTTCCAGGATCTGCCCCTGCGCTTCCGCTCTCTCCATCAGGGCCTGCAGTTTTGCCAGAAATCGTTCCTGTTCCATCTCACTCTCCCTGTCCGTCAACCCCGGGCCGCCGGGGAATTATTTCGCAAAGAAACCGAAATACACCAGCACCAGGATGCCCAGCGCGATCCGGTAGTAGCCGAAGATCTTGAAATTATGCGTCCGGACGTAGTTCATGATCGTACGGATCACAACCATCGAAACGATAAATGCCGAAGCCATGCCCACGAGCAGGACGATCACCTCGGTCACCGTGATCGGATTGCCGATAAACTTCACCATCTTCAGGAGGCTCGCCCCGGCCATCACAGGCACTGCGACATAGAATGAGAACCGCGCAGCCACCCGGCGGTTCAGACCCAGAAGCAGGCCGCCGATGATCATCAGTCCCGAGCGGGAAGCGCCGGGGAAGATCGCGGCAACCACCTGGAACAGGCCCAGAAGCAGAGCGTCCTTATATGTAATCTCCATGACGTTCCGGATACGCGGCCGCTGCCCGGCCCGGAAGATCTCCGTCGCGATGATGCCGATACCGAAGACGATCAGCGCCAGTGCCACGCAGGTCGGATTGTAGAATAATTCGTCGAGCTTATCGTCGAAGAGCAGTCCCACCACCGCGGCAGGAATGCAGCAGATCACGCACTTCACCCACAGAAGCAGGATGTCCTTCTTCACATAAGGGCGGTTGTCCGTGAGGCCGAACGGCCACAATTTGTTCCAATAGAGCACCACAACCGCAAGGATCGCGCCGAACTGGATGACAACCAGGAACAGGTTCCAGAAGGCATCCGTGACATTCAGGCCGAGGAACTCGTCCAGAAGGATCATATGGCCGGTGCTGCTGATGGGCAGCCACTCGGTAACGCCCTCCACCAGACCGTAAATCAATGCTTTTAAGATCTCAATCAACGTACTCATATCAATGCAGACTCCTTTCCACATCGTCGCGCATCATATGCTCATATTATAAAACAAGAGCCGCATACAGGCAAGTTGTACGCGGCTCCTTCTCTTCATTCTTTATTCCTGCTTGGCTGCTCCAAGTCCCGTAAAGAACTTGTAGCCATAATCCTTGCCGGCCTTCATCTCGGTGTCATATCCGTATCTGGCAAGGTCGGTCACTGTCACCAGCTGGTATCCCTCGTCGATCAGCCAGGGCACCACGGTCTTCATGGCCTCCACGGTCGAATCCTTCGTGGAATGCATCAGCACCACCTTGCCGTCCAGCATGCCGTTCGCGCCCTCCTTCTTGAAGGTCTCGATCAGCTTCTGAGCATTATCATGGGACCAGTCCTTGGTGTCCACGGTCCAGATAATAAGAGGCGCCTTGATCTGCGCGTGCACGTCCGCATTCATCTTGCCGTAAGGCGGCCGGTAGACCGTCATGTCATGTCCCAGGATCTCCTGAAAGACCTTCTGCTGCTTCTTGAAATCCTCGGCGATCTGATCCGCCGTCAGCTCCGTCAGGCGCCTGTGCCCGTAGCTGTGCGCACCGACCTCGCTGCCCAGCTCCTCTTCTCTGCGGATAATGTCCGGATACTTCAGCATCCGGTCACCCAGCTCAAAAAATGTCACGGCCGCGCCGGGATGCTCCTCCAGTATATCCAGGATCACATCGGTCTTCCCCTCGTAAGGCCCGTCGTCAAATGTCAGGGCGACCATCGGCTTGCTCTTGTCAATGTTCTTCGTCTCAGTCTCTTTCGTCTCCGGCTCTTCAGTCGTCGACTCATCCGTCACCGGCTCCGTCGTCGTCTCATCCGACGCCTTCGTCCCCGGCTCTTCCTTCCCGCCGGGCTTCTTCTCCGGCGTCTCTTCCCCCTTCGTGGTTGTCTCTGCCTCCCGGTTCTTCCGGTTGACCGACGCGGCGATCCCTCCGCCGACCATCGATAACACAAGCAGTACCGCAACCACGGCAATCCATACTTTCGATCTCATACAGCTAATACACACTCCCGCTTCCAGGAAATCATCCGTTCACAGGAAAACATTCTACAACAATAGTATGAAATAATCTCTTCGTTTTTGTAAACAATCTGTAAATTATCTGTTGATATTCCGCTACCTTCTCAGAGGGCCCGATCCCCCAGTTTTTTCCCCTGGATCCGGTACTCGATCGGCAGCACGATCTTGCGCGGGATCAGCCGCACCGCAGCCCTGGCCGCCTTCTCCTTCCAGCCCGGAATGATCAGGTCCTTGCCCCGGAACATCTGGTACAGAGCAATCTCGGCACACTCCCTCGCGCTCATCCCCCGCAGCGGATGAGGCACGCCGGCCGCGCGGTCGAATCCGGTACTGACCGACCCCGGGCACAGGGTCGCCACGCGGACCCCGGATCCGCTCTTCTTCATCTCATACCCCGCAGAGCTCGACAGGTGGTACATATAAGCCTTCGTCGCCCCATAGGCAGACATCAGAGGCGTCTCCTGGAACGCGGCCATGCTCGCCACATTCAGGATGAATCCGCTCTCCATCGAGGAAGCAAATCTCTTGAAGAGCAGATGAGCCGAGACCACGTTGAGCTTCAGCATCGCGAGCTCCGCCGCCTCATCGGTCTTCGTAAACTCGCCGATCACGCCCCGCCCCGCGTTGTTGATGAAGACCTGCACGTCCTTGCCCTCGCAGAACTCATGCAGGCGCACGCACTCCTCCTCGTCCGTCAGGTCGCAGACACATATCTCCGCCTTCACGGGGAACTTTTTCTCGATCGCATACGCCAGCTGCGTAAGCTCCTTCTCCCTGCGCGCCGCAAGCACCAGGTCAAATCCCAGGCCGCCCAGGATCTTGGCCATCTCCATGCCGATGCCGTCCGAGGCACCGGTCACCACTGCAACCATGCCCTATCCTCCTCTGCGCATTGATCCCCGGCACATCGCCGGGCCGTCTCACAAATGCAGACAGGCCTTCCGGCCTGTCTGTGTCGTTATTCCTCCGTTCCTTCCGCGCCGGACGCATCGGCAGGCGCGCCGATCTCCGGCAGGTCCTCCTCGGCAGGCGCTCCGATCTCCGGCAGTTCCTCCTCCTCCGCAGGATTCTGGTACCCGGCGATCGCAGCCAGCGAAGAAGGGGCCGGCTCCCTGCGCACGAACAGGGACTCCTTTGAGGACTCGGACTGCGCGTCCGGGTCCAGGCCGGCATCCTCGCTCTTCTTGCCGATCATCTCGTCCTCGAACCGGTTGGTCTTCGTATACTTCATGTAGCCGATGATATTGTCAATCAGGATCCAGAGGCCGAAGAGGGCGAAAGCCACCCCGAAGCCGTAGCATAGCAGCGGCGGCGCCTTCGGCGTCTTGATCTTATAGGAAATCAGCGAATAAGCCATCCAGCAGATGTAGCCGCCCGAGATGATCTTGATGATGTAATATCCCTGGGACTGATAGCGCTTCTTCTTCGGCTCCTCCTCCGGAGCCTGCTGTTCTTCCTTCTGTTCGGCGAGGATCTTCTCTTCGTCTGTCATCGTTTTACTCCTCTGTGTCAGCCGCCTCACAGCCCGTAGATACGGTTGCAGGCCTCCGTCAGTTTCTGATAGTCCTCATCGGGCAGGACGAAATCACCCGCCGCGGCATTCATCACCGCCTGCTCCGGGGTTCTCGCGCCCACCAGAGTCGTCGTCATCGCCGGATGGTGCAGGGACCAGCCGATCGCCACATAGACCACAGGCACGTCGTTCTTCGCCGCGATCTCGCGCATCACATCCAGCAGCGCGCAGGTCTTCGGCCACTCTTCCTCCGAGTAATACGGATAGAACGCCGCACGCACATCGCGCTTGAAATTATCTCCGTTGCCGTTGGAATAGACCGGGCGCTCCTTAAACTTGCCGGAGAGCACACCGCCGGCGATGGATCCGTAAGAAAGCACGCCGACCCCGTTCTCCAGGCAGTACGGCAGGATTTCCTTCTCGATGCCGCGGTTTAAGAGAGAATACGGCGGCTGCAGGCTGACGATCTCACAGTACTTCTTCGCCTCATCGATGAGAGGGCCGTTGAAATTGGACACGCCCAGATAGCGGAACTTGCCCTCCTCCTGCATCTTGGCCAGCTCCTCAAATGCAGCCTCAAAGGAGTGCTCCGGATCCGGCCAGTGCACCTGCATCAGGTCAATCGTATCGACCTTGAGCCGGCGAAGCGAGCCTTCGATCTGCGCCCGAAGCACCTCCGGCCGCCAGTCCTTATGGTAATGATGCTCCTCATCCTGATAAGACACACATTTGGTCGCAACGATCACCCGGTCTCTGTACCCGCGGATGGCCTCCGCAACCACTTCCTCCGCATGCCCGTAGCCGTAGGGCTGTGCCGTATCGATCAGGTTGATCCCCGCGTCCAGTCCGGCCCGCAGAGCCTCGATCGACTGCCGGTCATCCACCGTACCGCTGCCGGCCCAGCTGTCGCCGCCGATGCCCCATGAGCCAAGCGCAACCACCGATACCTCAAGATCACTGCTGCCCAGTTTCTTATATCTCATCTCAGAGCCTCCTTATATCTTTCCGGGCTTTCTGCGCATCCCGCACAGAAGCCTTGTTTTCATCTTATTTATTGTACCCGAACCCCTCGCAAATGTCTATACCTTCGCTCCGGGGAGCCGCCCGAGCACTGTCTCCCACGCCGCGGCCAGAACCTCAGCGTGGTCTCCGGCGATCTCGCCCTTCGAGAGCGTCCGGTACCTCTTCTCTCGAACCAGCCCGGTCCTCTCCTCGACGAGCACGTCCGCCTTCAGGCAGACCTCCCCGCTCTCATCGGTCAGTGTAAAATGCCGGACCTCGGCCCGCCATCCGTCCGCCGCCGGCACTTCCTCGGCCGCGTAACCGATGCGGAACCACCTCGCGTCCTTCGCGTCGTCTCCGACCTGTGCCCGGACACTTCCGGCCTCGCAGACCGCGAGATAAGCGGTGGAGATGATCCTGGCTCTGGGGTCCCTTTTTACATCACCGAATGTCCGAATCTGCTCTAAAGCAAGCCCTTCTACACCTGTCTCCTCTTCCAGCTCTCTCCGCGCGGTTGCATCCAGATTCTCGCCCAGCTCGATGAAGCCTCCGGGCAGCGCCCAGAAGCCGATCGAAGGATGATTCCTCCTCTGGATGAGCAGCACGCGCCAGACCGCATCCGGCGCAGGCTCGCCCTCATACGTCAGCACGGCCGCATCCGTCGTCACGCAGGGGTTCTTGTACTTGTAGGGATCGTACTCCTCCAGAAACTCGTCCAGCGACTGTCCCTGTTCATTGCTCCGGCCCGTTCCCAGAAATCCTTCGTAATCCTTGAAAAATGCAGGCATCTTACCGCCCTCTCTTTCCGGCGTCCGCAGCCCGCCTCTTCTTCTCCGCGGCCAGCGCCTTCATCTCCCGGGCAGCCTGCACCACGGCCTCCGACCGGTTCGCGCCGCCCACCATTCGTGCCAGCTCCTCCACCGACTCGTCGCCCTCGAGCGTGCGAATCCTCACCCGCGTCTCGCCCGCGTCGGCGTCCTTCTCGATGAAGAGATGCCGGTCCGCCATCGCAGCGATCTGCTGCAGATGCGTGATGCAGATCACCTGGTGGATCCCCGCGATCTCCGCCATCCGCTCCGCGACCCGCTGCGCGGTGACGCCGCTGATTCCGGTATCGATCTCATCGAAGATCAGTGTCGGGATCTGGTCCTGCGCGGCCAGGATCGACTTGATCGCCAGCATGATTCTCGAGAGCTCGCCGCCCGACGCAACCGCGCCGAGGCTCCGCGCCTTCTCGCCCGGATTCGTCGAGATCAGGAATTCCAGGTCATCCGTGCCATTTTCCCTAAGCTGCCCGCTCTCCCGCACCTCGATGTGGAAATCCGCAGTCAGGAAATTAAGCGACAGCAGCGCCTCCGTGATCTTGCCTTCCAGTTCCGCGGCCGCTTCCCTGCGCCGCGAGGACAGCCGGCCGGCCAGGGCAAGGTAAGCCTCCTTGCGCTCCTGCTCCAGTGCCTGCAGTTCGGCCCGCCGCCGGTCATAATCCTGATACGCCAGCAGCCGGTCCGAGATCTCCTCGTAGTGCGCCATGGTCCTCTCATAGGTTCCGCCGTACTTGGCATAGATCCGCCGGATCTCGTCCAGGCGTTTCTCGATCACCGAAAACTCCTCGTGATCGAAGCTTAAGCTGTTCTGGTAATCCCAGATCTGCCGGTTGAAATCACTGAGGATATCCTCCGCCTGCGACAGCTCCTCGCACAGATCCTCCAGCGACTCGTCGTACTCGGTCAGCCCGCGCAAGGCACGAAGCGCCCGCCCGATCTGGTCGGAGGCACACTCCCTGCGCTCCCCGGTCAGCCCGTAGGTCTCGGCGATTCCCTCCTCGATCCGGCTCATATTGGAGAGAAGCCGGTAACGGCTCTCCAGCTCTTCCTCTTCGGTCTCCTTAAGCCCCGCTTCCTCGATCTCCTTGCACTCGTACTCCAGGAAAGAGATCTCCCGCAGGCGCTCCTCCTCCGGCATCTCGCTCTCCCTGCGCTCCTTCGCGGCCTTCTGCCACTGCGCGTACGCGCCCCGCACCTGGGCAAGCAGCTCCTGGTTCTTCGCGTAGGTGTCCGTGATCGCCAGATGCTTCTCCTGATGCAGCAGGGACTGATGCTCATGCTGCCCGTGGATATCGATCAGTGTCGCGGCAATCTCCTTCAGCGTCGCCACGGTCACCGTCTCGTCATTGACCTTATTCACCGTCCGCCCCGGGTAAATCTTGCGCGAGATCAGGATCTCCTCCCCGCAGGGCAGATCGTGCGCCGCAAGCACCTGCCGGGTCAGCTCGCTCTCGCAGGTAAATAACAGCTCCACCAGCGCGTACTCTGCCCCGTCGCGGATCATCTCCCGGCCGGCCTTGCCGCCGAGCCCCAGAGAAGCCGCGCCGATAATCACCGATTTGCCCGCGCCGGTCTCGCCGGTCAGAATATTCAGATGCTCCGAGAAGTCCGCCTCGGCTTCACGGATGATCGCAAGATTCTTCACATGCAGATGACAAAGCATGCGTCTCTTCCTTTCTCCTCTTCGGATTCGAGAAAAACCGCGCCGGTTGCTAGGCAGGCGCGGTTATCATCTCAGTCATACTTCTGTTCCATGGTCCGCACCATCGTCACGTAACGATCCGCGCAGTCCTCATAAGCTTCCTGTTCAATCATCGACAGGCAGGGGGCCAGGTACTCCTCCCAGATCCCCTCGTAGATCTGCTCCCGGTCCGGACGCATATCGATCGCAGCCACAATCCTCGGCGCAAGCTCGTAATACTCCTGCACCAGGGCTTCCCCTTCCGGCTGCTTTAACAGATACTCGTCCCGGAACTCCCGGAAACTCATCAGCTCGTAGCAGTTGTCCGGCTTCCCGAACGTCTCGCATACCGCCGTCGTGATATAGCAGATCTTCCTCCGTCGGAATCCGTCGATGAGCTGGTGATAGTCTCCCTTGTAGTAGAAGTCGCCGTTGTTGCGCGCCTTCCACTCCTCGATCAGGCAGTCGCAGAACTCCTCGCTCACCGGCAGATGCAGCTCCCGGATCATCGGAACGATGTAGACCACCTGCTGCATCTTAAAATCATTTTCAACGACATTGCGCTTGCTGCGCGAGCGTCCGGCCTTCTCATCGATCGTCCTCATGATCGCGTCGATCAGGCGCGCTGCGAGCTCCCGCAGGCGAATCGCCCTCACGTCGGCAGGAACCATCCGGCAGGACATATCCACCTGCTCGATGATCCCCCGCTCCTGCTCCATAAATGCCTCGAACGAGTCCTCGTACTCCTTCTCGTTAAACTGCTTCATCAGGTCGGTGTGGCGCAGGAACACGCCCTCGATCTTCTCAAGCACCTCGTCAAAATTGCGGGAAGATTCTGCCAGAATCTGAGAGATATCCCCGCTCAGCAGCTCATCCGCGGTGATCGCCTTGCCGCAGTACATGCACCGGCCCTTCTCCAGGCCGTCCGGGAACTCCAGCTCCCCTCCGCAGTACGGGCATCTTCCTCGACGTCCCATCAGTGATCCTCCAGTCCTAAGATATTAAAATACTCCCGCGGGGCGACAGCGTCTTCCCCGTCGGTGTCGGTCTCTTCCTCTTCCGGCTCTTCTTCGGACTGCTCTCCGTCAGCCTCTGCCTCGGCCTTCTCCGTCTCAGCGGGCTCTGCGGCTTCCTCCGGCTGCGCTTCGCCTTCCGTCTCCGCCTCGGCCTTCGCTTCGTTCTCGCCTCTCACCTTGCGAAGGATGTCCATGAACTCCTTGCCGGTGATCGTCTCCTTCTCATACAGGTAATCCGCGATAGCCGCCAGGATATCCAGGTTGCCCGAGAGCAGCTCCTTCGCCCTCTCATAGCACTCCTTGAGCAGGTTCATCACCTCGTGGTCGATCTCCGCCGCGGTCTCGTCGCCGCAGTTTAAGACCGGCCGCCCGTCCAGATAACGGTTCTGCACGGACTCCAGGCCCATCAGGCCGAACTTCTTGCTCATGCCGTACTGCGTGATCATCGCTCTCGCAAGCGCGGTCGCCTGCTCGATGTCGTTCGAAGCGCCGGTCGTGATCGAATCAAACACCAGCTCCTCCGCGGCACGTCCGCCGAAGAGGGTCACCAGTCTCGCCCGAAGCTCTGCCTCGGTCATCAGGTAGCGCTCTTCCTCCGGCACCTGCATCACATAGCCCAGCGCACCCATCGTGCGGGGCACGATCGTGATCTTCTGCACCGGCTCCGCATTCTTCTCGAGCGCGGTGATCAGCGCGTGTCCGACCTCGTGGTACGCCACGATCTTCTTCTCCGCCGGGCTCAGGATCCGGTCCTTCTTCTCCTTGCCCGCGATGACGACCTCCACGGACTCCAGCAGGTCCTCCTGCTTCACCACGGTGCGCCCCTTCTTCACCGCCAGGATGGCGGCCTCATTAACGATATTGGCCAGGTCCGAGCCGACCGCGCCGGACGTCGCCAGGCCGATCGCCTCCAGATCCACCGAATCGTGCATCAGCACGTTCTTGGAATGCACCTTCAGGATGGCCACGCGCCCCTTCAGGTCCGGCTTGTCCACGATGATGCGGCGGTCAAACCGTCCCGGACGCAGCAGGGCCTTATCCAGGACCTCCGGCCGGTTGGTCGCGGCCAGGATGACGATACCCTTGGAGGTATCGAAGCCGTCCATCTCGGAGAGCAGCTGGTTCAGGGTCTGTTCACGCTCGTCATTGCCGAACTGGCTGTCACGGCTCTTGCCGATCGCGTCGATCTCATCGATGAAGATAATGCAGGGGGCCGTCTGCTCCGCCTGCTTGAAGAGGTCTCTCACGCGGGACGCGCCTACGCCGACGAACATCTCCACGAAGCCCGAACCGGACAGGGAGAAGAAAGGCACCTTCGCCTCGCCGGCCACCGCCTTCGCAAGCAGCGTCTTGCCCGTGCCGGGAGGGCCGATCAGCAGCGCGCCTTTCGGACACTTCGCGCCGATGCGCAGATACCGCTCCGGGTTGTGCAGGAAATCGATGATCTCCACCAGCGATTCCTTCGCCTCCTCCTGGCCGGCGACATCTGCAAATGTCACGCCCGTATCCGCCTGCATGTACATCTTGGCGTTGGACTTGCCCACACCCATCATCCCGCCGGCCGACCGGCTGATGTTGCGGAAGATGAAATACATCGCGCCCCACAAAAGCACCAGCGGCAGGATGTTCAGCACGATGAACTGGAGGACCGCATTGTTCTCCTCCACCTTCTTCGAGTATGTCACCCCGTGCGCGTCCAGCTTCCCGTAGATCGCCTCGTCACCCGCGAGATATCCGGTATAATACGTAATCTTGACCAGATCGGTCCCGCTCTTGGGCTCGATCTCCAGGCGGTCCGTCAGGAAGACCACCTTCTCCACCTGGTCCTTCTCCACCATCTGGACAAACTCCGTGTAGGAGATCTCCCGGTAGGTGCTCTTCTTGACCAGGCTTGACATATAACTGTATAACACGAAGATCACCATGGCCGAGATCAGGCAGATGATGATCATCCGCCAGTTCTGATTGCGGTTCCCGTTCTCCTCCGGTTTTTCATTGCGATTCTGATAATCCTTATTATCCACGTTAACTCCTCCGTGCCGGTCCCCCATACGGTCCGGCTGTCTGCAAATACATAGTCCATTATAGAACAAAGCCGCGAAAAAAGGAAGAGCCTCAGCGGCCCTTCCCTTCCTTGTGACTTATGAAATTTTCATGAATCCGCAGAGATCATTTTCTCCGGAGGAAGCCAAGCAGGCCGCTCTTTGGTGCCGGCACGGTCTCTCCCGGCTCCAGGTCCATATAATAATGGCCGCAGGCATTGATCAGGCGCGTCTCGTCCGAATAGATGTACTCTCTCTTGAATCCGCCGTATTCCCGGTGCACATGCCCGAAGGCCATCAGCTGCGGATGAAACTCGTCCAGAATCTCCCGGAAGCACTCGAATCCGCGGTGCGCGAGTCCGTCCTGGTCGCCCCAGCCCCGCATCGGCGCATGCGTGACCAGGATATCGATCCCGCCGGCCTTCCGGATCTCCTTTTTCAGCTTCCGGACGCGCTTCTCCATCTGCTTCTCGTTATACATATAGATGCCCTCGGAGTTGTAGCGCATGCTGCCGCCGAGCCCCGCGACGCGAAGCCCCTTCACCGTCAGCACCCGGTCCTCCAGGCTGTCGCAGCCGCCCGGCGGGTTCTTCTTAAACGCCGAATCATGATTCCCGTTCACATACAGCAGAGGCTTGTTGGACACCGTCACGAGAAACTCGAGATAATTCGCCTTCAGGTCCCCGCAGGAAATCATCACATCCACGTCCTTTAGCTTGTCCGGACTGTAGAAATCATAGAGGTATGCGTCCTCCACATCAGATAATAACAGAAGCTTCATCACGCCGCTCTCATTTCTCCGCATCGGCCCGGCGCACGCCGCTCACCGATATCACGGACTGTGAGGAGGCCGCAAATGCACCGGTCTCCGGGATGGCTCCGACCACATTGTCGTTGAGCCAGTTCATACGTATAATCTCGCTCATCGGCAGCTTCGGGCTGTCCGCCGACTGAATCATCCCCTCCTGGCTTCGCAGCTCGCCCTCGAACGGATCAAGCGTCCCGGCAAGAATCGCCGAGGACAGCAGGGCGATCATTTTCCTCGTGTGGTACGGCAGGTCCTCGGACACCTTCACCTGGATGATGCCGGAAGAAAGCCCGTACCAGAAGTTCAGCGGATGGCCCCCGCTCGACTTCTCGAAGCTCTTCTGGCCGCCCTCCAGGATCGCGCGGATCATGCGCCGGTAATACTCTGCCCAGTCGATCTTCGCGTCCGCGAGCTTCCGGTATTCACCGTCCCAGCCGGTCCAGAACAGGCCCTGCTCCTGCTCATTTGCCCCGCGGTCGAGCCCGCAGACCACGAGCACCTCCTGCTCCCTGAAGCTCTTTCTCCAGTCATGGTTGTGCTCCGCCGGCCACTGCACGTAGACCCGCGCCTTCGGATCGATCAGCGAGGCCCCGATGGCAAATGCGTTGATATCCGCCACGGTCCCGTAGATCGGGAGGTCCGCCAGATAGCCGATCCGGTGATTCCTCGCAGCGATCGCGGCCAGCGCTCCCAGTAGGAACTTTCCCTCGTAGCGCCGCGCGAAATACGTCGGCACCGTGGGATGCGACTCGTTCAGCGAGCAGTTTAAGAAACGCACCTGCGGGTAATGCAGGGCGCAGCGCACCGTCTCCTCCATCAGGTCCGCAGACACCGTGAAGATGACCTTCGCGTCCCTGGCCACGGCGTCGTCCACCGCCAGGCGCAGTGCGGTATCGTTCTCCAGATTCTCGTAGAAGAAGGTGCTCACCGTGCCGCCGAAACTCTCCGAGAGCGTCGCCCTTGCTTCATCGTGCTGCCGGATCCACGCGGAAGTCTCCCGGTTCCCACGGTACATGAACGCCACCGGCATCGGATAATCCGGCGTGTAGGCTCTCGCGGGCGTCACGATGCTCTTCAGAAGTGAGATCGGTCCGGGCGTCACCTTCTCCGGGATCGGCTCCTCAACGACGGTGATATCCGCCCCCGCGGCGTCGAACTCATCCCTCAGTTTCTCCACACGCTGCGCGAGAAGCTCCTCCGAATCCGAAGAAAGGCTCTCCAGCCCGTAGACCGACAGATACGTCGGGAACGCGTCCGCGCACTTATCCCACGACGTCTCCGGCATCTTAGACTTATAAATCTGCTGGAACCGGTACCAGACGTGGCGGAGCCTGCGCACCTTATCGACCGGCCAGCGCTCCTTCATCGTCTCCTGGAAAGCCTCGCAGATCTTCGCGTATCCGCCCTCTCTCGTGAGCCGGATCGCGTACGTCGGAGCCACATAATAGAACTTCAGGAATTCCCGGTAAGCCCGGGTCATCTCATTATCCTCCCACTCCGCAGGCAGCACCCGGATGACCTCGGCAAGCACCGTAGGCACCTCCAGGAACTTCAGGACCGAGACACGCTTGTTGCCCTCCTGGACATAGAAATTCCCCAGATACTCATAAGTCTTCACCGCGTCGCGGATTCCCTCCTCCTCCTGCGCGTGGTAGAGGTTCGTCCACTTCGTCGCGAACTCCGTGCCCGGCTCCAGCAGCGGCATGTAATTGGCCGCAAATGCATTCTGCCGCCCCAGGGTCCTGGTCCCGATGATCCGGTCCGCCGGGATCTCAAACGTCCCCACCGGTATCGTGGAGACCGCCGCATTCTCCCCGAGAATCTCCGAAAGCGCCGGCAGATACGGATTCTGCTTCAGCGCCGTGCGGCGAGCCGCCTCGCGCTCTCCCAGCCTTCTGGCCTTCTGATAGTTTTCCTGCATTGTGATTCCTCCTCCTGATCGAATCCTGGTTTTGATGTCATTTTTCGTTTTCTGATGTTACCTATAGCAGGACAGCCGGCAAATGTCAAGCACAGAAAAAAGGAGCTGCCGCCCGGCATCTCCTTCTGTCATTCCTTCGGTTCCTGTGCTTCCTCAGCCTCCGCACCGCGCTTCTCCTCTGAGCCCGCAGCCGTGCCCCGCCGGTTCACAAACCGCCTCTCGGCCCTCGCGAGGCCCTCCCTCGTCACCAGGACGTACCAGACCAGCGACGAGAGCGCCGCCGGAAGCACGAAGCCCGCGATCACGTCCGTCGGATAATGCACGCCCAGGTACATCCTGGAGAACGCGATCACCGCCGACAACGCGGTCATCCCCCAGGCAAACCACCGCGCACGTCCTTGCCGAAACGCCCGCACCAGGATCAGAGAAACCGCGAACGCAGCGTTCGTGTGCCCGGACGGAAACGAATAGTCGGCCTCATGCCCGAGCGCCTCCAGCGCTCCGTACAGGTCATACGGCCGGATCCTCGCAATCAGCGGCTTCAGGATCACATTGCAGGCGATCGCACAGACAATCAGCGAGCAGGCGCAGACCGCTCCGACCCTCCGGGTCTTCGGCCGCACGATCAGCAGCACCGTCACCGCGATAAAGAACCATCCCGCGTTCGAGAGCATCGACGCGCCCTTCATCAGGAATGTCAGCCACGGTGTCCGCAGATGCTCCTGCATCCAGATCAGGACCTGCAGGTCCCAGCTTGTAATCACATCCATCTCCTCAACCCCCTGAAATAAAACAAGCCGCACGCGGAACGTGCGGACTCGCTTCCGAAATCCTCCCGAGGTGCCGGTTCCTGATTTTTGACGCCTAGCAAAAAGCTAGGTGGGTGACCTCACATGTACCGCTGCCTTCCACTGCAAAGGAGGCCTGACATTGAATACATAAATATTGGAATCCCTTTTATGTGATGTAGGTTCAAAAACTCAGGAATTATCGAACATCCCAGGAAACTTTCTTTCTGTCATTATTATATCCGACACATAACGCACATGCAAGAAAAAAATGCATATACAGGCCGGAAAGTAAAAAGGAGACTTCGCCAGAAGTCCCCCGGATCAGTCATTCTTTCGTCTCTTTCTCGCGCTCCGCGTCGTACGCCTCATCGCGCACCGCGTCAAACAGCGTCGCAGGATCCGAAGCCGTGATCGTATAGGCGTTCTGCGCCTCGATCTTCCTGTAATCCTTGGCAAAGAAGATCGAGCAGACCACCACAAGAACAGCCGCGGCGCAACTGCCGATGATAATCTTCGCCTTCTTGGACAGATTCAGTTTCTTCTTCTCCTTCTTTGCTGCTGTATTGCCATCCGATAACTTGACCTTCGCCATCTCTTCGCACTCCTGTCATTCATCAAGTAGCCGCGGAATCCTCTCCGCAGCATCTTTTCACAGTCTACAACAGTTTGTGTGGAAATTCAAGAGAAACTTATAAGCCCGATACACATCCCGGCGCGAAAGAGGGACCGCCGCAGCGGTCCCTCCTCTGTGATCACTTATGCTTCCTCAGACACCGAGCGCATTCATGGCGATCTTTAAGCAGCCCATGATGCCCTGGTCGTCGTTTAAGCTGGCCAGCACGATGTAGCTGTCCAGATCCTGCAGCTCCTTCGTCTGCAGATAGTCATTCAGCAGCTCCTTCACATTCTTCTTGATGAGCGGAAGCAGATGCTCCTGATGCATGACGCCGCCGCCGAGCACGATCCGGCGAGGCGAAACCGTCAGGATGTAATCGACGATGCCCTGAGCCAGGTAGTAGGCCTCAATCTCCCAGACCAGCGGATTGTCCGCAAGCTCTCTGGCCGGCTTGCCCCAGCGCGCTTCGATCGCGGGACCGGCGCTCAGGCCTTCCATGCAGCTCTCATGGAACGGGCAGTTGCATTTGAAATCCTTATCCTTCGGGTGGCGGATCATCGGCACATGGCCCGCTTCCGGGTGCAGCATGCCGTGCAGCGGCTGGCCGTTGACGATGATGCCCACGCCGAGGCCCGTGCCCACGGTGATATAGACGCTGTTGTCCATCCCCTGCGTGCATCCCCAGGTCGCCTCACCTAAGCAGGAGCCGTTCACGTCCGACTCAATGCCCATCGGGACGTCGAAGACCTCCTTGAAGGCGCCCATCAGGTTGTAATTGGCCCACGCAAGCTTCGGGGTCTTTAAGATATAGCCGTACGTCTCCGAGGCCGGGTTGACGTCCACCGGGCCGAACGCCGCGATGCCCAGGGCCTCGATGCCCTTGCCGCGGAAGAAATCAATGCAGGCGGGGATCGTCTCCGCCGGTGTCTTCGTCGGGATCGAAACTCTCTCTAAGATCTCGCCCTTCTCATTGCCGATCGCGCATACCATCTTGGTTCCGCCGGTTTCCAGTGCACCTAAAATCATGTTGTCCTCCAATCTGTCCGGAGTGTGGTGAGCAGAAACTCTCCCTTCCCCTTCCACTGATAGTTCTTTATTCCGGCCGGTACAAAGACGGTGTCCCCCGTCTGTACCGGTAACGTTCTCTCTTCACAGGTGATCTCGCCTTCTCCGCCGATCACCGTCAGCGCGGCAAATGAATCCTCGCCCGTACAAAGCCCGATGCTCTCCTGCGATGCGTAATGCCAGACCGTGAAATACTCGCAGCTGACAATCCCCGTGCGCGTCCCGCCGGGGATCTGCACCGTCTCGCCCCGCGGCCTCTTCTCCACCGGCTGCGCACGTCCGTCCAGCACGTCAAGAGCCTGCGCTATGTGCAGCTGCCTGGGCTTTCCGTCCGCGCCGACCCTGCCGTAATCGTGAATCCGGTACGTGATGTCCGAATTCTCCTGGATCTCCGCGACCGTGATTCCTGCGCCGATCCCGTGGATCGTCCCGGCCCGCACGAAGAAGACGTCCCCGCGCGCCGCGGGAATATGCCGCACCTTCTCGAGGATCGTGCCGTCCGCGATCGCCTGCGCGATCTCCTCTCTCGTCAGATCCTCCGAAAAACCGCAGATCATCTCTGCCCCGGGCTCCGTGCCGAGCACATACCACACCTCCGTCTTGCCCGGCTCGCCCTCCACGCGCCAGCCGTACGTGTCGTCCGGATGCACCTGCAGCGACAGCGGCCGGTCCGAATCGATCAGCTTGATCAGCAGCGGGAAGCGCTCATCCTTCCAGAGCGTGCCCGCGGCCTCCCGGCCTTCCTCCTCCAGGTACTCCGACAGGGTCCGCCCCGCGTAGGCGCCGTCACGGATCACGCTCTGGCCCCGCGGATGGCAGGACAGCTCCCAGGTCTCTGCGACCTTCGGCAGGTCCGTGCATTTATGATACTGGCCCTTTAATCTGCCTCCGGCCCAGATCGAATCCACGCAGAACGCGTCCAGCCGTACCGGCAGTCTCTCTCGTTTCATCTGCACCACTCCCTGCCTCTCACGGAATCAGCTTCATCCACTTCAGCACCGACTCGATGTAGAGGTTCCAATAGCTCCACTCGTGTGCCCCCGGATGCTCCTCGTAGTGATACGGGATCTCACAGGCGTCCATCTGCTTCTTCGCGTTCTGGTTGTACGGGTAGACGAAATCCTCCGTGCCGACGGAGAAATAAAACCTCGGCAGCTTCTCCTTCTGCTCCGCGGCCTTCTTCATCAGGACCAGCAGATCCGAATCGCCGATCTCATCCTCGTCGAAGAAATTGTCGGAGAAACGAAGTCCCCGGGATGCCAGGGATCCCTTGCTGTCCGCGATCCTCGCCTTCAGGTCCAGCACGCCCGACAGGCTCGCCACCGCGGCAAAGCGCTCCGGCTTCGCAAGCCCGAGGCGAAGTGCCCCGTAGCCGCCCATCGAAAGCCCCGCCGCGAAGGTATCCTCCCTCCTGCGCGAAGCCTGCGGGAACATCGGCAGGATCATCTCCGGCAACTCCTCCGAGATAAATGTCCAGTAGCCCGGCCCGTAAGGCAGGTCCTGATAATAGCTGTTCTCCGCAAACGGCATGACGATCATCGCACGCCCCTTGCGCACCAGGCTCGCAAGCCTCGTCATATACAGCCAGTCCTCCTCGCAGCCGAAGCCGCCGTGCAGCAGATAGAGCACCTTCAGAGGCTCCTCCTGGTACGGGCGGAAGCTCTCCTTCTCAAACGGGTCCTTCGCCTCTCTGCTCGGCAGGATCACACGCGTATTAACCTCGCGTCCCAGCGCCGCAGAGAAGAATTTATATGTGGCAAAAAACATTACGCTTCATCCTCTGTCAGCCATCCGAGCGCACTCAGAAGCGCCGGATCCCAGTAGTCCCAGCCATGTCCGCCCGCGGCCTCCTGCGCCGTGTAGGCGAGACCGAGATCCGAGAAGACCGCCTGGGTCTTCACAAATGTCTCGTAGTACTCATCCTCAGTGCCGCAGCTTAAGAAGATCTCCGGCCGCGGCCGGTCTCCCCCGGCGAGCGCCGAAGCCACACAGTAGAGATCGGCGTCCGTGCCCGCGAGTTCCTGCACGTCCCCGCCGCCGAGCGCCTCCGGATGCATCGGGAAATATCCCTCCTCCGGCGCGCGAAGCTCCGTCACGTCATAAGGACCTGAGAACGCCATCACCTTAGAGAATGTCTCCGGGTACTTCAAGGCCAGACGGAGCGCACCGTAGGCGCCCATCGAGAAGCCTCCGATGAAGCATCTCTCCCCGGGGCCCTGCACCGGCAATGTCTCCTTCACGAACAGCGGCAGCTCCTGTGCGATGAACGTCTCGTACTTTCTTCCGAACTTCGGATTCAGGTAGAAGCTGTTCTCCCCGTCCGGCATGACCACAGCGATGCCGGCCTTCTTCGCATAAGACTCAATCCTCGTCTTGCGAAGGACCGTCGAATAATCCTCGCACATCCCGTGCAGGAGGTAGAGCACCGGGAAACGCTCCCCGCGAAGGAACGGATGCTCCTTCGTCTCTCCCTTCTGTGCGCAGTCCGCGTCCGGTGTCGGAAGAAACACGTTCATCTTCGTCATCCCGAGCAGCGCCTGCGAATAAAAACTGCATTCCACGATCGCCATATCATATCCCCTTGTGTTGTGCGTTCTCTTATATCATCATTTTACTCTGTCTGAGCCGTCTTGTCAAAATATGCAGAGATCCTTTCTTCGTCCGGATGCTCTCCGATCACGATGATCACATCCTGCCCGGCAGGCGAGGCCGTGAGCTTCATCTGGCCGGGCCTCAGATTGATCTCCGTGAATCCTTCCTCCGCGGGAGCGAAGCCCTTGATCCGCGAGATTCTCCCGCAGGCCGGATCGGCAAATATCTTCTCTGCACGCGCCCGGATCTCCTCCCCGGAGAGCCCCGGGTGGAAGAAGAACAGGCTCTGGTAGGCGTGCTCCTTAAGCACCTGCAGGCGCACATAGGACGCGCTCACATACGAGCAGCGAGCCAGCCCCGTAAACTCCTCCTCGGTGAGCCCCGGCCCGCTGCGGGCGAGCACCTCGTCCGCGCGGATCCGCCGGTCGGCGTGAATCGCGGCGAGCGCCCGGTTGATGTGCGAGCGCACACGCTCCGCGGCTTCTTCCCCGGCCTCGTCCATGTGGCTTAGCACCACGCGTCCCGCACAGGCCGCCTGCTCTGCCAGCAGGTACTCCTCGCTCGGGCTCAGCTCCTCTCCCAGAGAGGCGTCCGCCAGCGCGATCACATTGCCCGGCCGGCACAGCCGGTCCAGCGGCTCCTCCTGCAGGAGGTCGAAGAATTCATCGGTCTCGTATACCCCGGAAGGCTCGATCAGGATCCGGTCATACCCGCACATGGCCATCGAGATCAGCTTCGTCTTCAGGCGCCTCCTCCGGCAGTCCTCATCGCCACCGATCACCATCTCCACGTCGCAGACCTCCTCGTCGAGGTCCCCGAGCAGCAGCCGGTCGATATTGATCGCACCGTAATCATTTTCAATGATGCCGATGCTCATGCCCCGCCCGATCAGTTTCTGTGCGTAGGCCCGCAGAAACGTCGTCTTGCCGGAGCCCAGCATCCCCGTAATCAGATCTACCGGGATCATCGGCTCGTGCTCCCGAAGCCGCCGTCGCGCACCGCCGCGGCCTCATCATCCTCGGTCACGCCGAAGGGAAGGAAAATCGCCTGCATAAAGCCCGTGCCCGCGGCAAGCTCCAGGGTCTTCCCCTCGCGGCTGTCATTGGTCAGCTTCGCGAAGATATGCCCCTCGTTGGACGACCCGTAATAATCGCTGTCGATCACGCCCACCGTGTTGTTCAGCTGCAGCCGGTACTTAAATCCCAGGCCACTCCTCGGGTAGCAGGTCAGCACCCAGCCTTCCCCCATGCGCACACGGATGCCCGTCGGGATCTTGATGCTCTCCCCCGGCGCAAGTGTAAAGTTCAGAGGGCTGAAGAAATCATATCCCGCCGAGCCGGCCGTCGCCCGCAGCGGCAGGCGGATCCGGTTATAGATCTCGCGGGCAGAATCCTCATTTCCCCCGAAGGTCTCGAGCCAGTCCTTGCAAAACTGCCCGAAGGAAACCTTCTCAAACTTTCCTGCAATCTGCATATTTCCCCTCACAATCATTATTCTACAGTTGTAGTCCTATAATAAGCCAGAAGCAGATCCACCATCCGCCCGTAGCTCTTCGTTCCGTCACTTTGTCCCTGCGACTGCAGGTACGTCGTATTCGCCTGGTCTGCCGCCTTCGACACCTTCGTGTCCCGGTACGGCTCCCAATAAGCCCCGATCTCCTGCAGGTCCCGGATCAGCCCCTCGGAGTAATGCTCCCTCGCGGCCGCCCACCGGTCCGCCGATTCCCTGTAGAGCCGGTTCGCCGCGTACACCAGCGCGAACTGCGCCCCGCTGTACCGCACATACGGATCCTCTGCGTAGCGCGTCACCAGATAAGCGATGAAATTCGCCTCGTCCTCTCTCATGAATCCCTGCAGGTGCGACAGCTCGTGAGCCATCACCGCCGACAGGTCCGTCTGCGGCATCTTGCGGTTGACATTGGCCTCCGCGGTGTAGACACAGTAGATGCCCGTCGTCTCCGTCATCGACATGATCTCCGAGAAGAGCACCCGCTTCGGCCGCGGGACCCACCCCGCGAGCACCTCATAC
Source organism: Lachnospiraceae bacterium (assembly GCA_017412265.1). Classification (GTDB taxonomy): domain Bacteria; phylum Bacillota; class Clostridia; order Lachnospirales; family Lachnospiraceae; genus RGIG1588. The sequence goes on along the minus strand of JAFPYK010000248.1, from coordinate 3,247 downwards.
TCCTCTCCGGCCGCGCCGTAGGCCTTCCGCACCTCATCCGCGAGCGCCCCGTAGGAGGCAAATGGATTCACCGCCACCCCGCGCTCGTCCTCGTTAAGCTCCGCCCGCAGCGCGCTCGCCTCATCCGCCAGCGCACACACCAGCGCCTCCAGCTCCTCCGCCGAAGACTCCCTCACGGTCAGCCCCGCAAGCGACGCAAACGTCCTCCTGTGATAGTTTGCTCCGCAGAAGATTACGAACACGAAGTAGAACACCGCTGCCCCGCAGAGGATCCGGTAACACACACCGCCGATCCTTCGCCAGGGCACGCTCCCCTTACGGATACCCCGCACCAGGACCACGGCCAGAAGGCCGAGCCCGAAGAGCGCTCCCAGGATCAGCGCGGCGATCCCAAGCTCCATCAGCGAGAACGGAATCCAGCCCGTAAGCCTGCGCATAACACCCGAGAAGACCGGATAAATCCCCCGGGCGATGACCCTCTCACTGATCTCCGGATGCGCCGTGAACAGCCGGTCCGCCCCGTAGCCGAGAGGCGCCAGCACCGGCAGGCTCATCCACCATCTGAACCCTCGTTTCATCACACTCTCACGCGTCCTCGCGCGCCGCGGTCATCCGCCGGTACAGCAGATAACAGACTGCTGCCCCTGCCGCCGAAAATCCCGCCATAAAGAAATAGCTCGGACGGTAGCCGCCAAGCTCCACCAGTCTCCCCATCACGATCGGGCCGACCGTCATGCCGATCCCATAGATCGCCTGATACGCGCCCATGGCCGTGCTCTTCTTCACCGGCTCCACCGTGCGCACCGCAATCGCCATGTTGAGCGTCTGCAGGATGCCGGTGGCCAGGCCCGCGATCACCTGCAGCAGGACGATCACCCAGACATTTCCCGCCAGGGGGATCAGCAGGCAGTAGATCACAAAGCCCGCGAAAGAGGCCGTCATGCAGATCTTCTCACCGATATATTTCACAAGCACCGTGCCGACGATCAGCGACACGCCGAAGCTTGCGAGCGAGTGCGCAAATGTCACGTAAGAGAGCTGCAGGCTGGTCGCCCCAAGGTCCGACGCAATATTCGCGGTGAACCCGAACACCGTCGCGAAGACGACGAACTGCATCGACGCCGCCAGAAGGCAGGCATACAGAAGCGAAGGATTCTTGATCACCTTCGCGAGCTCCACAAGCTTCACCGGCTCCCGCTTCTTGCTCCGGTCCATATCCGTCACGAAGAAGCTCAGCACCAGGCCCAGCGCCGCGGCCCCGAAGGCCAGCGTGAAGGACGAAGGCGCGCCGAAGCGCGTCACCAGAAGCCCCGCCATGATATTCGAGAGCATCTTGCCCCCGTTATTAAATGCATTGATGATGCCGATGGCCTTCGTCGACTCCTCCGGCCGGAAATATCCCGAGAACAGCAGCGGGAAGACCACCCACGTCGCCGCGGAAGCCCCCGTCAGGATCTTGCCTGCGATCATCGCCCCAGGCGTCGGAAACACCCTCATGATCAGCGTGCCGAGCGCCGAAAGCAGCAGTCCGAGGCTCACGAAGATCTTCTGCCGCCCGATCTTGTCCGCCGTGATACCGAGCGGAATCCGCAGGACCATCTGCGAAGCCCCGTAGAGCCCCACCGCGAAACCGATCAGAGACGCAGCCGACCCCAGCTTCTCCATATAAGGCGTAAAATACGGGCTGAACGCATACAGCGAAAACCAGTGACAGCCCGTCACCAGCGCCAGTATCAACTTCTTATACCGCTCTCTCATATCATTCTCCTCGCTTTCTCTTCCGCCGGCCCTCTCCGGCCCCCGGGCCTCCGCCGGCATATACAAATGTAATTTTATCACGAAACCAATCAGACTTCTACATTGTATTTTCACCGGAAAATGATTATACTGAAGTTGGAAAATGTCACGAACGGCGGATCCTGCGGGTCCGCAGAGAGGAGCTTCCCTTGGATACAACCACTTCCATCTTCTGTTACAGCGGTGAGAAAGATGCTTCGTTCCTGGCGCATTTCTCCCTGGCAGAGCGGGCCTACCGCACCGCGTGCCGGGCACACGAAGGCCAGACGGACAAGGGCGGAAGGCCATACATCTATCATCCTCTCTCCGTCTGCTACATCCTAAGTGGTATTTCTCCCTACGATGACCGCCTCTTAGACGACGCCTTCTTCACGACACCGATCCTTCTCGAGGACGAAGAGGACTGCGACCTGATGGCCACCGCTCTCCTGCACGACGTGCTCGAAGACACCGACGTGACGGTTGATGTTCTGGCCGGCGAGGGCTTCACCCCGCAGATCATCGACCATGTCCTCCGCCTGACCCACAAAAAGAGCCAGCGCTACGACTACTACATCAATTCCTTAAAGGGAGATCCGCAGCTATGCCGGCTCAAGATCGCCGACATGCTCCACAACAGCAACTTAAAGCGCACCAAAGAGCCGACCAAACTCTTAAAGCAGTGGCGCGAGCGCTACATTCGCGGTATCTGCGAGCTCTGGCCCCTGCTTCAGGCCTCCGGCATCGAACACAAGATACAGCTGCCGGACATCGAAGAATTTGCCGGCCTGCGCTGACCATCCTTACAAAGCCAATGGGCCGCCGCATGAACGATTGCGGCGGCCCTTCATAACTCTTCTGAGCCGGCGGCTGCCGCCTCAGAGCAACTCCCATATGAAAAGGGCAGCCCTTTTCTTTCTTACTTTACAGCGATTTCCACATCTTCTGACAGGTCAAGGATCGTCCGCGCCGTATCATCCGCCAGGACTCCGGGCCCGCCCAGGACGATACCGTCATGAATCTCTCTCTCCGCACAGTAGGCCGCTGCATTTTTCGTTCTGGCATCCGTACAGAGAATCACGGGAGAATGTAAAACCGCTCCCAGTGGCCCTGCACAAAGTCCATCCGGATATTGCTCCGCCGTCGCCAGCAGCACAGATGAGGCATCCGGGAAGTATCGCTCTGCGATCAGTACCGTCGTCGAATACCGGGTATTTCCCGCGATGCGTCCGACCGTTTTGCCCGTGTACGCTTCCATTTCTGCCCGGAGCTCTTCGCTGACAGCATTCGCTCCGCCGAGGATTGTGTATGTACAACCCTTCTCTTCCACGGAATCCAAGAATGCCTTCTGGGATTTGTTCAGTGTCTCTTTCACAAGCAATACCGGTTTTCCGGCAGAAGATGCTGACAGGCTGTCGGCAAATGCCTCACCGGTCGCCACCAGTATCTCCGCCCCCTCCTCGATGCTTGT
>JAFPYK010000247.1 GCA_017412265.1 Lachnospiraceae bacterium | reverse complement strand
TCGCTTAATTTCGTGTGTGAACGCTGCGTCAGCAGCGCACCAAACTTCTCAACAAACTTCCCGCTGCGTCAGGAAGCCGCTTACGTGCCGCTGCATCGAGGCACCCGAGCCGAAAGGCGCGCCTGAAAAAGCAGGGACACGCCGCCCCACTACTATCGTCCGCGACTCACAGCGTCAGAAAAGTCCAAACAATATCCCGCGCCTCTACTCCGCCAGGTACTTCAGCACCTCATTGCTCCTCCGTATAAACGCGCTCATCTCCTCCGGCGCCAGCGGATGATGCGCCAGCAGCGCCAGATCGTACAGCTGCCTGCACACCAGCTCATGATGCTTCTTCTTCGGATGCGCGATCAGATCCTGCACCAGCGCATTGTTCGAATTGAGCACCAGCGTGAGGTCCGCCGGGTTCGTCCCCGGATCACCCATCCCGTACATCATCATCATATCCTGCATTCGACGGCTCTCCTCCGAGAGCGTCACCATCGCAGAGACATCCTCATTCTTCAGCGCCTCCACCTTCACGGCGAGCTTCTCATTGTCCAGCGCCTTCCGGAACATCTGCGTCAGCTTCTCCTCGACGTCGCCCGCGTCCTCGGTCTCGGTATCTGCCTTGAACACGTCGTCCAGGTCCGCGTCGATCCGCTGGAACTTCAGGTCCTGCCGCCTCTGCTCCATGTGCTGCATGAAAGGCACGTCGATGCCGGACTTCATCAGGACCGCCTGCTTGTCCACGTCGCGGAACATCTGGATGTACTGGCTCTGCGTCGTCTCATCGGTCACGTAATAGATCGTGGTCTTCGGCTCCTCGGCCTCCAGCTCCTCTCCATTTTCGTCTACAATTGTAGAATCAGCATTCTCCGCCTTCTCATCCTCGGTCTTCTCCTCTTCCGGAGCAAGATCCTTGAGGGTGTGGTACTTCCCGTCCAGATCCTTATACAGCACATAATCGCACATCCGGTCGAAGAACTTCGCGTCCCGGATGCAGCCGTACTTGATAAACGGATGGATATCGTCCCAGTACTTCTCGTAATTCTCGCGGTCCGTCTTGCACATGCCCGAGAGCTTGTCCGCCACCTTCTTGGAGATATACTCCGAGATCTTGTTGACGAAGCCGTCATTCTGCAGGGCGCTCCGCGATACATTTAACGGCAGGTCCGGGCAGTCGATGACGCCCTTCAGCAGAAGCAGGTACTCCGGGATCACTTCCTTGATGTTATCCGCGATGAAGACCTGGTTGTTGTAGAGCTTGATCATTCCCTCCGCCGACTCATACTCCAGGTTGATCTTCGGGAAATACAGGATGCCCTTCAGGTTAAACGGATAATCCATGTTCAGGTGGATCCAGAAGAGCGGCTCCCGGTAGTCGTGGAAGACGTGCCGGTAGAACTCCTTGTACTCCTCCTCCGTGCAGTCGTTCGGGTGCTTCGCCCAGAGCGGGTGGATCTCGTTGAGCGGCTTCGTCAGCTCGAGAGTCACTTCCTCGCCTTCCTTGGCCTTCGTCTTCTTCTCCTCATAGGTCTTTCTCAGGCGCTCCGCTTCATCCTCGTAATTCAGATAGATCTCCACCGGCATGAACGCACAGTACTTCTCCAGGATCCGGCGCGCTTCCCACTCGTTGCAGAACTTCGTCTGCTCCTCCGACAGGTGCAGCGTGATGCGCGTACCGACCTCCTTCTTCGTGCCTTCCTTCATGGAGTAATCCGTTCCGCCGCCGCACACCCAGTGCACCGGGGCCGCATCCGGCAGATACGAGAGCGTATCGATCTCCACCTCATCTGCCACCATGAAGGCCGAATAAAAGCCCAGTCCGAAATGTCCGATGATCTGGTCATCGTTGGCCTTGTCCTTATATTTCTCCAGGAAATCCGCCGCTCCCGAAAATGCGATCTGGTTGATGAACTTATCGACCTCCTCGAAGGTCATGCCGATACCGTTGTCCTCCACCACGATGGTCTTCTTCTCCGGGCTCACATTCACGCGGATCTGCGGCTGATACCCGTCCGGGAACTCATACTCGCCGACCGCCTCCAGCTTCTTCAGCTTCGTGATCGCGTCGCACCCGTTGCTGACCAGCTCGCGGTAGAAGATATCGCTGTCGGAGTACAGCCATTTCTTAATGATCGGAAATATATTCTCACTGTTGATCGAGAGACTTCCATTCTTGCTTGCCATCGTCAATCATTCCTTTCTCTATCAAGTCAAGGCGCCGAAGCGCCTCTGTATTCACAAGGATGATTGTACGCTTCCTCCCCCGAAAAGTCAACGAAAAATTAGCACTCATTTAATCAGAGTGCTAACAGATCCTCCCATATGCCTTTTCCCGGACAGAGAAAACCCCCGGGCCGGCAAAAGTCCGAGGGTCTCTCCGAAAAGATATCTTATGAAAACTAATACCAAATGAATGATCCAAACTGTGACCGGACAAGAATTAGTTGTCATAGTCGTAGTTCTTCATGGTCTCAGCGTTGGACTTATCCATCCACTGAGTCTCGATCAGCTGCTCTTTCTCAACAGTGCCGCCAAGTAAGAAGGTGTAGACAGACTCAACAGAGAGACGTCCCATCTC
>JAFPYK010000246.1 GCA_017412265.1 Lachnospiraceae bacterium | reverse complement strand
GCTGTCTCTCGCGACAGCTTCTCTAAGATACCACCGGGTTTTGTTTTTGTCAACCACTTTTTTGAATTTTTTCATAAGTTTTTTTGATAAATGAGAACCGCCGCGTTTCTGCCTCCACGCGGCGGTTCTTCCCGGCTCTCGCCGAAAACCTATGGACCTTTCTACTCCCTGTCCCCGGTTTTCTTCACATCTCCGGACTCGCTGATCACATCATACAGCTTTCCGCAGGTATCCAGCAGCCTGTGCCTGACATCCTGCAGGTTCCGGACCGAGTGCAGCATCACACGGTACACATCTGCGGCAAGGACCGAGCCGGCCAGCTGGTCGTCATATCGAAAGCACTCTTCCAGCGCACGCCACACAAAGCGCAGCGCAGCCTCCACAGGCTCCAGTTCATCCTCACACAAATGCTCCATCGATGAGATATACTCTTCTTCCGGTCTGTGACTGTCACTCAACGGTTATCCCTCCCTTCCGTACGAGAACTGAACCAGCTCTCTTTCTAAATATTATTATAAAATTATCACAGAAAATGTATAGACTTTACCTTTTTTGATATATAGTAATAATTGTGTAATATGTACTTTAGTATATAGTCAATTCGTTAACTATATCCCGCAGCAAATGAAATAATTGTCAGATCCTCTGACTGACAGCGGCAGATCATGCATAAACATCCAACAAAAAGAACCGCCGATTCCTCATCGGCGGTTCTCGCGCATTTCAAATCATCATACCGGAAGCCCGGTCTTCTTAAGCACTTCCTTCACCCTGTGAACAGGGATAATCTCCAGCTTCTGCTTTACCTCTTCCGCAACCTCGTCCAGATCGTCCACGTTCTCTCTGGGGATGAACACCTTGCGGATGCCGGCCCTCTGCGCTGCCATCAGCTTCTCCGGCAGGCCTCCGATCGGCATGACGAATCCCCGAAGCGACACCTCGCCTGTCATCGCGATCTCTGGCGAGACCGGCTGATCGCAGACCAGTGACATAAGTGCGGTGGTCAGCGTGATGCCCGCAGACGGCCCGTCCTTCGGGACCGCCCCTGCCGGCACATGCACGTGCAGGTCATTCTCCTCGAAGAGCTTCACCTTCTCCGGAGCCATTTCCTTCACAAGGCTGATCGCGATCTGCACCGACTCCTTCATGACATCGCCCAGCTGGCCGGTGATCATGACATTGCCCTTGCCCTTCGTGAACATCGTCTCGATATAGAGAATGTCTCCGCCGGCCTGCGTCCACGCAAGCCCCGTGACAACTCCCGGCTTCTTCTCCTCCAGCACCGAATCGTGCCGGATCGGCTTCTGGTTCAGGAAATCCTTCAACCTCCGCTCATTGACCGTCAGCGACTTCTGCTCCCCCTTGACCAGCCGCACAGCAGCCGCCCGGCAGAGCGTATCCAGGTTCTTCTTCAGGCCCCGCACGCCGGATTCCATCGTATAGTCTGCGATGATGGTCCGGATCGCCTCGTCCGTCACCTTCAGCTGCTGCTTTGAGATGCCCATGGTCTTCATGGAACGCGGCAGCAGGTGGCGTCTCGCGATCTGGTATTTCTCCTCCGCGGTGTAGCCCGGGAAAGGAATCATCTCCATACGGTTAAACAGCGGCTCCGGAATTGTGTCCACCGTGTTGGCCGTGCAGACAAATAACACGTCCGACAGGTCATAAGGCACATTCATATAGTGATCGGTGAAGGAATGGTTCTGCTCCGGGTCAAGCACCTCCAGAAGGGCGCTCGACGGATCCCCGCCGTAATCCTTCGCCAGCTTGTCCACCTCGTCCAGGACGATGACCGGGTTCGACGCGCCGCTGCGCTTGATGCCCTCCATGATCCGGCCCGGCATCGCGCCGATGTAGGTGCGCCGGTGTCCCCGGATCTCAGCCTCGTCACGCACGCCGCCAAGGCTGATGCGCGCATAAGAACGCCCCAGCGCGCGGGCGATGCTCTGCCCGATACTCGTCTTGCCCGTTCCGGGCGGACCGACAAAGAGCAGGATCGAGCCGGACTGCGTCTGGTTCAGCGCCATGACTGCCAGCTGCTCGATGATTCTCTTCTTCACCTTCTCCAGGCCGAAATGATCCTCGTCCAGGATCTCCTCCGCATGCTTTAAGTCCACCGGCCCCATCGGCTCCTTCTTCCATGACAGGCTCGTCACAAAATCCAGATAATCATAGAGCAGGCCGTACTCATGGCTGTCCTTGCCCTCCTGCTTCATGCGGTTCAGAACCTTCTCCGCCTCAGCCCTGGCTGTCTCGTTCATCCCCACAGAAGCGATCTTCTGCTCAAACTTGCGGATGTCCGAGACATTTTCCGGATGCATCTCATCCAGTTCCTTCTGGAGGATCTCGATCTGCCTCTTGATGGCGTCCTCGCGGTACGCCTTCTCCTGCGTCTCGTTCTGCTTCGACTCCGCGTCGTTGCCGACACGGTAGATCTCCAGGGTCTGGAACAGGATCTTCTCCACCTGCGCGAGACGCTCTCTCGGCGAGTCGCTCTCCAGGACCTTATACTTCTCCTCGCTGCTGACCTGAAGATAATTGGACATCGCCGCCAGCATCTCCCAGATATTGTTCCACTGGAACAGGAAGGTCTGGAACATCACCGACGTCTGGCTGTCCATGGTCTGTGCGTAGCTGAAGAGCTTGTTCTTCACGCGGCGGAAGAATTCACTCTCCTCCTCCTGCGTCAGAACGTCCGTATCCTGCCTGCGCACAGCCTCCACACGCACATGCCCGCGGACAAATGAGATCTCGGTCAGGTCGATTCTCTCGGTGACCGACACGCCGACGTTGCCGTTGCGGTCAACCTCCGTGATCTGACCGATCGCTCCGATCGGGTAGAAATCTTCCTCGGTCAGTTCCTCCGGTTTCTTCGCAGTCTTCTGTATCGCAATCGCGACCTTGTCACCCCTGTGGGGCTTCACGCCGGTCAGCGTCTCATAGAAAGTATTCTGATAATAATAGAGCATTCCGGGTGAAACGATCAGATTATAGCTTGGTAATGTAATCATATGGATGCCCCCTTT
>JAFPYK010000245.1 GCA_017412265.1 Lachnospiraceae bacterium | reverse complement strand
TCTGTATGGGCATGGCTCTGGCGGACGTGCTGATCCGCGGGCTCACGAAGGAGAATTACAGCGATGAGATCCGGATCGCGGAGACGATTCAGATCGTGCTGGGAGGAGACGCATTCAACGAGGCGGTGATCTTATCCCGGCTGGGCAGCCGCGTGCGGCTGCTCGCGGGGGTGGGCGCGGACGATGCCGGAGAGCTGATCCGGGCGAAGGCGGCCGCAAACGGCGTGGACGTAAGCGGCCTTGTGAGGAATCCTTCGGTCCCGACGCGAGTCATGGTCCTGATGATTGACGGTGAGGGCGAGCGGACGCAGATCTCCCGGCGCCCGGGCGGCCCTGCGCTCTATAAGCCGGAGTACGAGAAGATCCGCGGGGCGAAGATCCTGTCGTTGGCCAGCCTGTTCCGGGCTCCGTTTGACGAGAAGGAAGCGATCCTTAAGGCTGCGCGCACGGGTAAGGAGCAGGGGATGACGGTCTGCGCGGACATCAAGACGAACGACGGATCGAAGACGCTCGCGGACTTCGGAGAGGCGCTCTCGTATATTGATTATATCTTCCCGAACGAGGCGGAGGCGAGATTCCACACCGGGAAGGAGACGCCGGAGGAGATGGGCAGAGCCCTGCTGGACCTTGGCTTCGGGCATGTGGTGATCAAGCTCGGAAAGCGGGGCTGCTATGCCTGCTCGCGGGAGCAGAGCTTCTATATGCCTTCGTTTCTGGTGAAGGCGCTTGACTCGACCGGGGCGGGAGATAATTTCGCCGCGGGGTTTATGACCGCGCTCGCGGAGGGAAAAAGCTTCGTCGAGTGCTGCAGGTTCGCGTCCGCGGTGGCGGCGGTCTCGGTGCAGGCGCTCGGTGCGACGGCCGGGGTGCAGAGCCGGGCGCAGGTGGAGGCATTTCTCGGGAGCAGGAGGGCAGAGCGGCCGGTTCCGCCGAAGGCCGTGCGGTGAACGCTTTCTCGCGTCAACGCGAAAAAACTCTTGACAACTTCGGAGAATTCAAGTACATTCATTCTCAGCGACACGCTGTAAATGCGATGACGGCACTATGTGTCTTGTCGACCGCTTCAGAGAGCCGGTGGTTGGTGTGAACCGGCGCGAGTGCAAGATGACAGTCTCCTGCCCGAGCAGATTTCCCGAACAGCCAGTAAGGAAGTACGGATGGCCCCGTTACCATGGCCGGGTGCTTGCTCGAGCGCCGTTGAGAGGCTGCACATGCAGCAATCTGGGTGGTACCGCGATAGAATATGTGATTTATCGTCCCAGAGATCCCTTGGGGGTCTCTGGGACGTCCTATGTCTGGGGACCTTTTGACAAGAAGCAGGAGGACAGAGAACTATGAGAACACTGAAATTCATTGACATGACGCTGAGAGAGGCATCCACGCTCCGGGGGCAGGAACTGACCTTCAAGGAGAAGCTGGAGATCGCGCGCATCCTGGACCGGTTAAAGACCGATACGATCGAGCTGGCCCCGATCTCGGGGAGCCAGGCGGATATTCTGGCGAATAAGACGATCGCGTCTGCGGTGCAGAACCGGATCTCTGCCGCGGTGGATATCTCCGTCGGCAATGTGGAGGAGACCTGGGAGAGCGTGCGCATGGCGAGGAAGCCGAAGCTCAACATTCTCTGTCCGGTATCCACGGTGCAGATGGAGTATGTCTGTCACAAGAAGGCGCCGGCGATGCTCGCCCTGATCACGGAGACCGTGAAGAAGGCGCGTTTCTACAGTGAGTTCGTGGAATTTACCGCGGAGGACGCGACGCGGGCAGAGCTCATGTTCCTGTACCAGGCGATCAACACCGCGATCGACGCGGGCGCGAACAAGATCACGCTCTGCGATACGGCGGGTATCCTGCTCCCGGATGAGTTCGGCGAGTTTGTCGAGGAAGTGACCTCGCACTGCCCGGGCCTTGCGGATATGGAGTTCTATGTGCAGATCTCCAATGAGATGAATATGTCGATCGCGTGCGCGGTCGCGGCGGCGAAGCGCGGCGCGGCGGGCGTCAAGTGCGCGGCGGTGCCGGACGGCTATCCGTCCCTGGAGCAGCTGGCTCATTTCATCGCGATGCGCGGGGCGGACTTAGGCCTTACGACGAACCTGAGGGTGACGGAGCTTCACCGGGCGATGATGCAGGTGAAGGCGATCCTGGAGCCGAAGGAGCAGGGATCTCATTTCACCAATGTGAGGCTGGGCGACGTGGCCAACGTCGTGCTGGACGCGAACGATGACATCGCCGAGGTGAACAAGGTGGTGCGCCAGCTGGGCTACGACCTGTCCGAGGAGGATTCCGCGAAGGTCTACGAGGCGTTCCGGAGCGTGGTCGAGAGAAAGAAATTCGTTGGGACCAGAGAGCTTGATGCGATCGTGGCGAGCTCCGCGATGCTGGTGCCTTCGACCTACAAGATCCAGAATTATGTGATTAACAGCGGCAATATTATCACCTGCACCGCAAACCTCCTGCTTGAGAAGAACGGGGAGAGCTTCCGCGGGCTGGGCATCGGCGACGGCCCGATCGACGCGGCGTTCCAGGCGATTGAGGAGATCGTCGGGCACAAGTACGAGCTGGATGATTTCCAGATCCAGACGGTGACCGAGGGACGCGACGCGATGGGAAGCGCGCTGGTCAAGCTGCGCGCAGGCGGCAAGGTGTATTCCGGCACCGGTATCTCCACGGATATCATCGGTGCCTCGATCCGCGCCTATATCAGTGCGCTCAACAAGATTATCTACGAGGAGGGCTGAGCAGATGAAGCTTTCTTACTCCGTTCAGAGATGGAAAGGGCTGTCCTGGGACGAGCTGCGCGAGGTGGCGCAGGAGACGAAGGTGACGGGCCTGGAGCTGGCGGACGTCGGCGGCGAGCTGTTTCAGGGGAAGCGAAGCCTCGCGAACCCGGAGCTGTCCGCGCAGGTGCGCAGGCAGCTGGTCAGTGAAGGGCTGTCGGTGCCTTGCCTGAATACGGCCGGTGATTTTATGGATCCGGAGTTTCTCGCGGAGATGGCGCAGTCGGCGGAGATCGCGGCCAACCTCGGCATCCCGTTTGTAGGCATTCACACGGAGCAGGGCGGCCCGGACGCGTGCGAGGCGCGGGTCGCGGAGATCCTCTCCCTGACAGAGGGGACGAAGACCTGTGTCCTGGTGGAGACGACGGGGACGTTCGGCGACACCGCGAAGCTCGTCAACCTGCTGAACCGTTTCTCGGATGAGAAGCTGGCGGCGCTGTGGGATATGCACAGCACCTGCCTGGTGTATCGCGAGGACCCGGAGCAGACGATCACGAACCTCGGCGCGTATGTGCGCCACGTGCATATCCACGATTCGTCCGTGAAGGACGGCGTGTGTGTGCCGGAGCTGCTGGGCGAGGGCGCGCTGCCTCTGCATGACCTGACGAACGCGCTGCGCTCGGTCAACTACGACGGATATCTGTCCCTGGAGTGGGATCCGGCGTGGAAGGAAGGGCTGGAGGACGCGGAGATCATTCTGACACATTTCCGCAGCACGATGCGGCGCTTCCGGAGCACGAGGCTCGCGAAGAAGCACCTGCAGTGGAACAACCGCCACACGGGGCAGTATGTGTGGGAGAAGAACCGCCTGATCGACAAGACATTTTCGCAGGTGCTGGATACCATGGTGGAGGAATTCCCGGACCAGACCGCGATCAAGTATACGACGCTGGATTACACGCGCACGTACGCGCAGTTTCGGGACGATGTGGATGAGTATGCCCGCGTGCTGGTCTCGCTCGGCGTGAAGGCCGGCAGCAAGGTGACCATCTGGGCGACTAACGTGCCGCAGTGGTTCCTGACCTTCTGGGCGGCGACCAAGATCGGCGCGATCCTGGTCACGATGAATACCGCGTACAAGATCCACGAGGCGGAGTACCTGCTGCGCCAGTCGGATACGCACACGCTGGTGATGATCGAGGGCTACCGCGACTCGAATTACCGGGAGATCATGAACGAGCTCTGCCCGGAGCTTGCGCAGACCCCGAAGGGGGAGCCGCTTCACAGCAAGAGACTGCCTTTCCTGAGAAATGTGATCACCGTCGGATTTGAGATGCCGGGCGCGCTGACCTGGGAGGAATCGCTCAAGTACGCGGCGAGGACGCCTTACGAGGAGATCCGGCGCATGGCGGCCGCGGTGGATGTCAACGACGTCTGCAACATGCAGTACACGTCCGGCACCACGGGCTTCCCGAAGGGCGTGATGCTGACGCATTACAATATCGTCAATGACGGCAAGACGATCGGCGACGGCATGGATCTGTCGACCGAGGACCGGATGATGATCCAGGTGCCGATGTTCCACTGCTTCGGCATGGTGCTGGCGATGACGGCGACCATGACGCACGGCGGGACGATCCTGCCGATCCCGTATTTCTCTCCGAAGTCTTCGCTCTCGTGCATCCACAACGAGCACATCACGGCCTTCCACGGGGTGCCGACGATGTTCATCGCGATGCTGGAGCATCCGGACTTCCCGAAAACGAATTTCAGCTACATGCGCACGGGCATCATGGCGGGCAGCCCCTGCCCGATCGCGGTGATGCGGGACGTGGTCGACAAGATGCATATGCCGGAGATTGTCATCGTCTACGGACAGACGGAGGCGGCGCCGGGCTGCACAATGAGCAAGACGACGGATCCGCTGGAGGTGCGTGTGGCGACGGTCGGAAGCGCCTTCCCGGGCGTGGAGTGCAAGATCGTGGATCCCGAGACGGGCGAGGACTGCCCGGACAACGTCGACGGCGAGTTCTGCGCGCGCGGCTACAACATCATGAAGGGGTATTACAAGATGCCCGAGGCGACGGCGGCCGTGATCGACAAGGACGGCTGGCTGCACTCCGGGGACCTGCTCCGGCGCCTGCCCGACGGGAACTACAAGGTCACGGGCCGCATCAAGGACATGATCATCCGCGGCGGCGAGAACATCTATCCGAAGGAGATCGAGGACTTCATCTACACCTACCCGAAGGTGAGCGACGTGCAGGTGATCGGCGTGCCGGACAAGGCGTACGGCGAGGAGATCATGGCCTGCGTGATCGTGAAGCCGGGCGAGGTGTGCACCGAGGACGAGATCAAGACCTACGTCCGCGAGCACATGGCGAAGCACAAGGTCCCGCGGTACGT
>JAFPYK010000244.1 GCA_017412265.1 Lachnospiraceae bacterium | reverse complement strand
GGGGGTCGCCGGCGAGCTGGAGGGCAAGGTGGAGAACCTGTTTTCCATGCATCTGCAGAAGAGACCTGTGTGATGCTGATGATACGGAATCGCCTGTGCGGTTCCGGCTATCGGGAGTTTGCGTCGGAGCGCCGCAAACGACCCGTTATCGCAGCGTTCCAATCAAGGAGGGAATCATGGCAAAACTGACTTTCAGGACGGATGAGTGCAAGGGATGCGGCCTGTGTGTTGACGCATGTCCGAAGCATATCCTCAGACTCTCCGCGGAAACCATCAACAAGAAGGGACATCACCCGGCAGAGTGCGTCGATGAGGCGGCCTGCATCGCCTGTGCGTCCTGCGCGACGATGTGCCCGGACTGCATCATCAAGATTGAGAAGTGAGGTGAGGGAGATGGCTGATAAGGTTTTAATGAAGGGAAATGAGGCGATCGCCGAGGCGGCGATCCTGGCCGGATGCCGGCATTACTTCGGCTATCCGATCACCCCGCAGACCGAGATCGCTGCCTACATGGCGAAGAGAATGCCGAAGATCGGCGGAACCTTCCTCCAGGCGGAGAGTGAGATCGCTGCGATCAACATGGTCTACGGCGTGTCTTCCGCGGGCAAGAGAGTCATGACCTCTTCTTCCAGCCCGGGAATCTCCTTAAAGAGCGAGGGTATCTCTTATCTCGCCGGTGCGGATCTTCCCGCGCTTGTCGTGAACTGCCAGAGAGGCGGCCCGGGCCTGGGCGGCATTCAGCCGAGCCAGTCGGATTATTTCCAGGCAACCAGGGGCGGCGGCCACGGTGACTATCATATGATCGTCCTGGCGCCGGCTTCCGTGCAGGAGATGGCCCAGCTTACGATCCGCGGCTTTGAGCTGGCGGATGAGTACCGGATGACGACCATGATCCTGGCGGACGGAACCATCGGACAGATGATGGAGCCGGTTTCATTTGATTTCGAGATCAAGGAAGAGCCGGAAAAGCCGTGGGCAACCACCGGTACCGGAATGAAGCGTGCGCACAATGTCGTCAATTCGCTCTATCTGTCTCCGGAAGTCCTGGAGATCAAGAACATCGAGCGTTTCGAGAAGTATGACCTCATCGCGGAGAAGGAAGCCCTCGCCGAGGAGTACCTGACCGAGGACGCCGAGATCGTGATCGCGGCCTTCGGCATCGCTGCGCGTGTGGCGAAGAACGCGGTGAACGCGGCCCGCGCAGAGGGCATCAAGGCCGGCCTGATCCGTCCGATCACGCTCTGGCCGTTTCCTGTCCGGACATTTAAGAAATGCCTCGGCACGGCGAAGGAGATCATCAGCGTGGAGCTCTCCATGGGACAGATGATCGAGGACGTGCGCCTGGCTACGGAGTGCAAGGTGCCGGTCTCCCTGTGCAAGAGAGTCGGCGGCATGATTCCTTCTCCGGAGGAAGTATACGCAGCCATCAAAGCGGCGGCAGAAAGGACAGGTGAATGAGATGGTAGTATTTGATAAGCCTCGTGCATTGGCAGATGTTCCGCTTCATTATTGTCCCGGATGTACGCACGGTATCGTGCACCGTCTGGTCGCGGAAGCGATCGATGAGCTGGGAATCGAGGGCAGAACCGTCGGTATCGCGCCGGTCGGCTGCTCGGTTATGGCCTATGACTATTTCAACTGTGATATGATCGAGGCGGCCCACGGCCGCGCTCCGGCAGTCGCGACGGGCGTGAAGCGCGCGGATCCGGACAACCTGATCGTCTTCACCTACCAGGGCGACGGCGACCTGGCGTCCATCGGCACCGCGGAGACCGTGCATGCGGCGGCGAGAAATGAGAATATCACGATTATCTTCATCAACAACGCGATCTACGGCATGACCGGCGGCCAGATGGCCCCGACGTCTCTGCCGGGTCAGGTGACGCAGACCTCGCCTTACGGGCGTGACGTCAATGCCTGCGGCTACCCGGTCAAGGTCTGCGAGATGCTCTCCATGCTGGACGGCCCGGAGTACTTAGAGCGTGTGGCCGTGAACAACGTGAAGAATGTCCGTATGGCGAAGAAGGCGATCAAGAAGGCGTTCCAGAACCAGATCGAAGGCAAGGGATTCTCCCTCATCGAGGTGATCTCCTCCTGCCCGACCAACTGGGGCATGACGCCGGCGAAGGCCCTGCAGTGGGTCGACGAGAAGATGATCCCTTACTATCCGCTGGGTGTCTATAAGGACCGCAGCGCGGGCATCATCCCGGGAGCAAAGGAGGAAGCGAAATGACCAGAGAATATCTTTTTGCGGGCTTTGGCGGACAGGGACTCCTCTTCTCCGGCAAGGTGCTGGCCTACAAGGGACTGATTGAAGATAAGAATGTCAGCTGGCTTCCGTCCTACGGACCGGAGATGCGCGGAGGCACCGCGAACTGCAGCGTCATCATCAGCGATGAGCCGGTGGGCGCGCCGATCATCTCTTATCCGGATGTGCTGGTGGCGATGAACCTTCCTTCGCTGGACAAGTTCGAGGCGCAGGTGAAGCCGGGCGGCACGATCCTCGTGGACAGCTCGCTGATCGAGCGCAAGGTCGCGCGCGATGACGTGAAGGTCTACTATGTGCCGGCAACGAAGCTGGCGGGCGAGAACGGATTCCCGACGCTCGCGAACATGATTCTGATGGGCAAGCTTCTGGACGTCTTCTCCGAGTATGACATGGAGGCGGTCCGGGCGGCGCTCGGCAAATGTGTGTCTGCGAGACACGCGGATCTTCTGGAGCTGAATTTCAAGGCGATGGAGATCGGAAAAGAGTATCAGGATTAACACGGATCCGACGAGGGGTCGTGTGGTCAGGAGCCATGCTCCGGCACACGGCCTCTTTTTTGACCCGGCGGGACCGCGGTTCCTGACAGATGGGCGGAGCCGGCAGGATTTCTGGCTGCCTCCGCGTGAGATGTACTGGAAAGAGCGGGAAGTATCACGTATAATAGATGCAGAATGACTGTGAATCAAGCCGCGATACGGCGGAAGAGTAGCGGGCGGGAGGATCTCTGCCCGCAGTTTGAGGAGGATCGTATGAAGAAACTGGGATTTGGATTTATGAGAATGCCGCTGCTGGATGAGAATGACCAGACGAAGGTGGATGTGGCGCAGGTGGAGCGGATGGCGGACCTGTTCTTCGAGAGAGGATTTACGTACTGCGATACGGCCTGGATGTATCACGACTTCATGAGTGAGGAGGTCGTGGGCAAGGCGGTCGTGGACCGGTATCCGAGGGAGGCATTTACCATCGCGACGAAGATGCCGGACATGATGCTGACGAGCGAGGCGGATGTCGAACGGATCTATGAGAAGCAGAAGGAGAAGCTGCACGTGGATTATTTTGACTATTATCTGATCCACGATATGAACAGTGAGAATTACGAGAAGGCGAAGAAGTACGGGGCGATCGACTTCTGCCGGCAGAAGAGGGCGGAGGGCGAGATCCGCTGTCTCGGCTTCTCCTGCCACGACACACCGGAGTTCTTAGACCGGGTGCTTACGGAGAATCCGTTCTTTGAGTTCGTCCAGCTGCAGATCAATTATCTGGACTGGGAGAGCGCAGGCATCCAGGCGAGAGGCTGCTATGAAGTGTGCGTAAAGCACGGCAAGCAGGTGATCGTCATGGAACCGGTCAAGGGCGGAACGCTTGCGAACCCGCCGGAGATCGTGAAGCAGCGGCTGCGCGAGGCGCATCCGGACTGGAGCCCGGCGCGGTGGGCGATTTCATTTGCAGCGAGCCTGCCTCAGGTCATGGTCGTCCTCTCCGGCATGAGCACGTACGCGCAGCTGGAGGAGAACACCGGGTTTATGGAGGACTTTACGCCTCTGAGCGAGGAGGAGATGAAGCTCCTGCTGGCCTGCGCGGAGATGATCCGGCAGACCATCGAGATTCCCTGCACGGGCTGCCGATACTGCGTGGAGGCAAATGAGTGCCCGATGGGGATCCTGATCCCGAATTATTTCGCACTCTACAACACTAAGAAGCTGATGAAGCGCGAGGACTTCTCGCCGGAGAAGGAGTACTACGGCAACTACCTGGGCCAGGGGTACGGCGCGGCTTCTTCGTGCATCGGCTGCCAGGGCTGCGAGGCGGTCTGCCCGCAGCACATCGCGATTACGGAGTGGCTGTCGAAGGTAGCGGAAGAGCTGGAATAAAGCAGCTGAAGAACATAACGGCGGGGAACCGCCGAAAGGAGCAGATTCATGGCTGAGAATACAAATCATCTGGAAGAACTGGACTGCGGGGAGCTTCTCCGTGTGGTGAACAACCGCATCTTTCAGGACGTGATTGAGGGCGGGCTCTCCCGCACGAATGTCTGGGGACCGGACTGGGCGAAGAAGCTCTACGACCTCGCGCAGCATGAGGTCAGTGCCGGGACTCCCGAGGAGAGGGCGAAGCACGAGCCGTTCGTGGACAAGGTCGATGAAGCCGGCGGGCGCAATACCGCAAGCAAGTTCATGATCGATACCACCTACGGGTTTTACCTGGTGAGGTATTACAACAGCACAAAGCATTATTTCCACTGGGGACCGCCGGACATGTTCAAGCGTGTGAAGGACGCGAGAAATCTCCAGTCGCATGATTCGGAGGAGTCGGCCAGCAAGAAATTCGAGCAGTATTTTATTATCTACAACCGGCTGGAGCCCCTCGTGGACGAGGTGGCGGATGCCCTGCCGGGATATTATAACCGGGAAAGCCTGCGGGCGTCCTGGAGGGAGGCACTGGAAGCCGCGAAGAAGGCTCTCTACCAGAGGGTCGGCAGCCTGGCCGACGCCTCGGCGATGAACCGGCTGGCGAAGGAGCGGATGGCGTTCGGCACCGAGCTGTCGAGAAATACGCTGGTGTGGCTTAACTCCAAGATTCTGAGGCGCTACGAGAACTTGTTTTTCGACGAATCGGTGGAGCTGCTCCGGGAGGCCTGCCGGATGTACGGGTCATTTGCGGAGCTGCCCTGGGATCTGGACCAGTGTGCCCAGGGGGAGTTTGAGCATCTGTCCCAGAACTTCCGGGATACGAGCCTGCGGCGGTGGCTGGAGGAGATCGGCGCGCCGGGCGCGAGGTCTCAGAAGAGCATCCTGGAGCTGCTGAAGGAAGACTGGTTCCCGGAGAGCGAGGACAAGTCTTACCAGAAGCTGAGGGAGGCCGCCATCGAGGCGGCGAAGAAGAGAGGGACCCGTCCGGCCGGCCAGGTGGAAGCCAACGCGATGGATGCGCTGGTGGTCCTGATGGCGGTCGCCTTCCGGTACCGGAACGAGATCCGGGCCGACCGGACCCGGCTGCTTCGGGAGGAAGCGCTGGATGAGAACCGGTATGCCAGAGAGATTGTCGAGACTTACCGCAGGGAGAGCCTGGAAGCGCTGCCTTTCGTGCCTCTTCGCTGGAGGATCCAGTCCGCCGCGCAGAGTGAGCTGACGCCGGGCGAGGAGATTCTCGCGCGGGCAGGGCTGCCGCAGATCCGCCTCTTCGGCGAGGCCGGCTCGGGCAAATCGACGCTCTTAAAGCGCCTGGTCTATCTGCAGGCGCAGAAGGTGCTGGCCGGCGAGAGCGGGAAGATCCCGGTCTATATTGAACTTCAGAGGCTGCAGGCGAGCAGCCGCCCTCTGGAGGACGCGGTGGCAGGTGCCCTTGGCATCACTGCGGATGAGGCGGGTCTCTTCCTCGAGGCGGAGGACCTGATCCTGTATCTGGACGGATTTAACGAGATGCTGGAATACACGGTGAAGGCGCAGTTTGCCTCGGCGGTCAACCGGTTCCTCTCCGCGCACCCGAAGCAGGAGGTGATCCTGACGGACCGCACGCCGAAGCTGTCGCTGCGCATCTTAAGCAGCGCGGTGCAGGTCTTCTTCTATCCGCTGGATATGGATGATATCCGGTCATTCCTCCGTGTGGCGTGCCGCCGGGAGGAGACGAGGGAGCAGCTCCTCGCGCTCTGCGACGAGAAGGAAGCGCAGATCCGGACATTTGACAGCCCGATGCGCTTAGAGCAGCTGATCCGGGAGTTTGAGGAGACCGGCACGATCACTTCAGATACGGTAGAGAATTATGTCCGGTTCCTGCTGGAGCGCGAGGCGAGCCGGAAAATGGATCGGAACGTCGAGTATGTGGAGACCTTCCTGCAGGTGCTCGCGGTGCTCACGCTGATGGATAAAGAGGCGAGGGATCATGAGGAGACCACGATCTTCCGGCTCTCTTCGCAGGAAGAAGAGGAGACGGTGCTCTTCACGGAAGCGCAGGCAGAGGAGATCTTCGGGTATCTCGCGCAGCGGCGGTTCTGGACGATCCCAGACTCGAGAGCCTGCGTGCAGCTGTGCGTGGATCTGGGGCTTCTGGCCTCGTATGAAGAGGAAGGGAGAAATTACCTGGGATTTGCCAAGAGTGATTATGAAGCTGCCTTCTACTTCGGGGCTATGGACCAGGGAAATGACAGGCGTGTGAGAGGTATTTACCAATGGATGTCAGAGGATATCTGAGAGCGGTCCGGTGGGGCAGGGACTCCGAGTCTGCCGTGATCGAGAAGCTGCGCATGGTGATCGACCGCGCGGCGGCTTCGGATCCCGGCGCACTCCTTGAGGTCTGCAGGGCGGCGCTCGTGCATTCGCCGTGGGAGATCACGCTGATCGTCTCGAGAGGAATCCAGAGCGGTGAGCTTCAGGGGGAAGAGGCGGAGGAAGCTCTCGGGCTGATCCGGGAAGCGCTTCTTGCGCACCCGGAGGAGGAATGGTTCTGGCCGGGGTTTAAGAGTGCCCTGATCGCAGACCTTCCGGAGGTCTTCCGGGAGATGTACCGGGGCAGGTTCGCCCGGATGTTCGCCGAGGATTTTGAGGAGCTGATCGGACAGTTTCGCAGGGAGATCTCCGGGTATTACAGCCGGGAGGTCCGCTCGGTCACGGAGCGCGAGAAGGGGATTCTGGGGCTTCGGGGCCTGCTGTATCTGTCGGAGGTCACGGATGACGGACGCCGGATGCAGGAGTTTGTCGGACGCAGCCGGATCGACGGGCGTGTGACCCGGGAGGAGGAGCGGGAGATCTACGCGCAGATCTGCCGCATCTATGCGGAGAAGCTCTGGTTTGAAGCCATGCGGTGGCTGTTCATGCGCTTCTCCAAGTCCTGCCTGCCGCTCGGCGTCCTGGATGAGGACGCGGCGGACCTGGTGGACCGCGTGATCGCGGACACGCCGGAGGAGGAGCGCAGCAGTCTGATGTCGATGACACGTGACGCGCTGGAGGAACGGGCGAAGAATACCGCATCTTCCGAGGAGGCACATCAGGTACACCGGATGGCAAACGAAGAATGGTACGGGCTTGTCCGGAAGCACCGGGCATATTTCTCCGAGGATTATGATTTTATCTACCATGTATCGCGCCTCCTGAATTCGCCGGGCGAGGAGGAGACGGTCATCCGGGAGATGCCTTACTTCACGGGTGAGGGGACGCGTGCCTCGCAGGAATATAACGATTACCTGATGATCCGGGCGCACGGTGTGCTGATGCTCGCGGCGCCTCCCGGCACGAGGATGTTCTTCGAGAAAACCGAACCGTATGACAGCTTCCGGCAGTTCTACAGCCGGGTGGTCGACAAGTGCCCGCAGATCGAAGGGCTCGAGGAGCAGCTTCCGCGGCAGATGAGGTATCACCTGCCTTACGTGAATCCGAGCTATACGGTGGACGTGGATGATTTTCTGAGGGCATTTGACGAGGCGGGCAAGCCTGTGGCGGAAATGGTCTGGATGTACATGCACACCTATCTTCGGAGCACATGCCCCCTGCATTTCTTCCTGAACCGCATGCTGGAGGTGCTGGGGCGGGAGAGGCTTGAGCAGTCGAATCTGAGGGAGATCCTCCAGGAATACCGGTTCTTCGGGATCTACGGCCATTGGATGAGTGAGACCGGCCAGATCATGGAGGGTGTCCTGCAGGGCCTGAATGTGTCGATACAGAACGCGTGGATCCAGAGCAATTCGATCGATCCTTCCGTGCGTGAGCAGCTCGATGACGGGGCGGTCATCCGGTTTAAGGTCAGCGGACTGGACCTGAACCGGAGATGGAACCCGCTGATGTTTAAGTCGGTGAGCCGGGTGGGTGAACGCGCGGAGAAGGAGAGCAGCAACGGTAAGCTGAGGGAGTTCCTGCAGAAGCTTGCCGGGCAGGAGGAAGTCACGGAGGAGGATCTTCAGGCACTCAGCCGGTTCCGGCTGGAGAGGACATCTGCTTTCGTCGAACGGGTGGAGATCAGCCTGCTCTTCGCCGAGGCCTGCGGGACCGCAGGAGAGAACCGAAGGACGCTGGATGAGATGATCGAACTGTTCCGCCGGGTGAACAATGACCAGTTTGCCTACCGTCTGTTTAAGGCCGTCCCGAGTTTTCGGGTATATCCCAGGGAAGCATATGAGAAGTATTGCAACGAGGCACGGAGGATCCTGCAGACGCTCGCGGAGCGGGTGAAGGATCCCAGAAATCTGTACCGGATCTATATGGAGACGGTGCTCAGCGCTCTGGCCCGGTATGACTTCGCGATTCAGTGCATGTTCCGGCGCAGGGACAACAGGCCGATCGACCTGCTGCCGGCCGTGGACGGAGAGCACTACTG
>JAFPYK010000243.1 GCA_017412265.1 Lachnospiraceae bacterium | reverse complement strand
GACTGAATGACGATCAGGAAGACGATCGCGCTTCGCCTGGCGTTGTCCCAGCGGAAATAGATGATGGAGAAGAGGGACAGCAGGAATACGTAGAAGAGGAGGGTGAAATAGATCGACAGGCCGAGGGGCCCGCGGTACCAGCGGTATTCCAGGGTGACGGTGAAGGCCAGGCCGCTGCCGAAAAATGCGGTCAGATATACGGCGGTATTGAGGACGGCCGGGGCCAGCGAGATCCAGCGGAAGGTCTGGTTCGGGGCGGTGATCAGGACCTCGATCATGACGATGAGCGGAAGCAGGATATAGATGGCGGCGGAGACGGCGATGCGCGTGCGGCGCAGGGCCTCGGCGCTCTGGCGGGCCAGGCCGAAGAAGGACAGGGAGGAGATGTGGCTGTCGACCGTGCTCAGGACGGTGACAACCAGAAGCAGGACGATCGCTGCGCCGAAATATCTGGACGCAGGGACGGCCGCGCTCTTGCGGTTGACGAGAATGATCACGCTGAGAGCCAGCAGGAGCATGAGTGTCAGATAGTTTTCGATCAGATATTCCAGGAGCATACGGCGCCTCCTAAACATTTCTTGAGGCTATTATAATCCCGGGGAAATGCGCTGTCAGCCCCAAATTGCGCTTTTCTTCGATGCGCGGCCCGGGCGGGAGGATTGTCTGAGAAATATCACTTGACAAACCGGGCAAATGGAAGCAACCTTTTCTTATAAGGTGTCACAGATGAACGCGCCGGGCCGCCGGCGGTATGAGGAGGAACTGGGATGATTTATACGGATTTTCAAGGATTGACGATCTCGAGGCTCGGCTTCGGCTGCATGCGTTTCGCGAAGGATCCCTTGACGGGGGAGATCGACCAGGCGAAGGTGAACGCGATGTTTGAGAGGGCGATCGCGGCGGGGGTGAATTATTTTGACACGGCTTATCCGTATCTGGACGGGAAGTCGGAGCTTGCGATGGCGGAGGCGCTGAAGGAGTATCCGAGGGAGAGTTACTATCTGGCGGATAAGTTCCCGGGACATTCGCTGCCGGGCAAGATCGACAACGTGGGCCTCTTCGAGGTGTCGCTTAAGAAGTGCCGCACGGATTATTTTGATTTTTATCTGTTCCACAATGTGAATGAGTGGTCGACGAAGTCGTACGAGCGGGAGGACTGGCATATCATCCCGGACATTTACCGGATGAAGCAGGAGGGCAAGATCCATTACCTGGGCTTCTCTTTCCACGGGAGCATCGACCTGCTGCGCCACTGGCTGGACAAGTACGAGGGGATCTTTGATTTCGTGCAGATTCAGTGCAATTATCTGGACTGGACGCTGCAGGACGCGAAGGCGAAGTATGACCTGATCACCGAGCGCGGGCTCGGCGTGTGGGTGATGGAGCCGTGCCGCGGCGGGAAGCTGGCGAAGCTTCCGGAGGAGCAGTCTGCGAAGCTTCGGGCGCTGGATGCGGAGGCGAGCGACGCGTCCTTCGCGTTCCGTTTCGTGCAGGGGCTGCCGAATGTGAAGGTGATTCTCTCGGGCATGAACGAGGTCTTCCAGGTGGAGGACAACCTGAAGACGTTCTCGGATTACCGGCCGCTCTCTGACGCAGAGCTTAACACGCTCCAGGAGATCGCGGAGAGCCTGAAGAAGGGCGTTCCCTGCACCGGCTGCCGCTACTGCTGCGCGGGATGTCCGATGGAGCTTGACATTCCGTTCCTGCTGGACTGCTACAACAGCGTGAAGGTCGAGAGGGCGTTCTCGGTGCTGATGCGGATGGACGGCCTGGATCCGGAGAAGAGGCCGGAGGCCTGTATCGGCTGCGGCCAGTGCATGCACGCCTGCCCGCAGGGGATCGACGTGCCCGCGGCGCTCGCGGAGCTTGCGGAGATCGTGAGCAACGGGCCGAAGTGGGCGGACCGGGCGAAGGGCCGCCACGAATCGATCAGGAAAGACCTGGGAATGTAAGGGGATCGAAGCAGAGATTATGAGATGTCATCCCGGGAGGCTGTGTTAGGAAACGGCCTCCCGGTTTTTGTACGCGGTTTTGGCAGAAAATGACATTTGAGCTGTAACATTACGGGAGGACCGGTCACTTATATACAGAAGGAGGTGAGGGCGTTGGCGGATTTTGACCGCATTTACCGACAAAACGCGGATATCGTGTTCCGGTTCCTGCTGTCGATGACCGGATCGGCCGATCTGGCGGAGGAGCTGACGCAGGAAACCTTCTATCAGGCTGTAAAAAGTATCGGCCGGTATCAGGGAAACGGAAAGATCAGTTCGTGGCTCTGCGGGATCGCCCGCAACGTCCTGCTGGCTTACCGGCGGAAGGCGCGCAGGGAAGAACCCCTGCCGGAGGAAGAGGATTTCGGGCAGTATCTGCCGTCCGCGGAGGAGACATTTCTCCGGAAGGAGGAGGCTGCGGCCGTCCTTGAGGCGATCCGGAGAGCCCGGGAGCCGGGGAGGGAGATCCTGCGGCTGCGGATCTTCGGCGGCCTGTCCTTTCAGCAGATCGGCGACATCCTGGGGCACACCGAGACCTGGGCCCGGGTGAACTATTACCGTGCAAAGCAAATGATCGTAAAGGAGTTGAAACCGGATGAGTAGAGAGCTGCCTTGTTATATTGTGAAAGACCTGCTCCCGATGTATACGGAGGACCTTCTGACACCGGAGAGCAGAGAAGATGTGAGATGCCATCTGGAGGGCTGCGGGGAGTGCCGCGCCTTCTGTCAGCAGATGGCTTCTCCGGAGCCGGAAATCGATGAAGACATCGTGGAGGTCGATTATCTTCAGAAGATCAGGCGCAGGAGGAGAAATGTGCTTGCCTGTGCTCTCGCGCTGATCGTGCTGATCACGGCCGGAGCGTTTATTCACGGCAGAGTTCAGGCGGCCAAAGCACAGGTCCGCTATGATGAAGCAACGAAGACCATGGTGATCTACGGGAAGGACGACACAAACCTGAAGCTGCCGGAGACCGTGAATGAGGCCAAAGAGCTGGATGCGCAGTTTGACAGCTTCCACACCAAGGTGAACCTCTCCGTGCTGCGAGATGAGGACGAGGACCTGGCGGCTTATCTTCCGGGCTATCTGGGGCGCACGAACGAGAGCATCAAGTTTATCAAAAGCTACCTGAGAGAGGCACTGAAAGAGGAGAAGGAGCTGGCGGACAGAGCGGATAAAGTGGTGGAGCTTACCGTTCTGCCGGAGGGAAGATACACCTGGTCCGAAGCGGAAGACCGGATCGAG
The DNA here is from genome assembly GCA_017412265.1 of Lachnospiraceae bacterium. Classification (GTDB taxonomy): domain Bacteria; phylum Bacillota; class Clostridia; order Lachnospirales; family Lachnospiraceae; genus RGIG1588. The sequence goes on along the minus strand of JAFPYK010000243.1, from coordinate 3,940 downwards.
CTGGAGATCGGCAGGTTCTACTGGCACCGGGAGGAGCTGTATATTCTGGCCCTGCTGGGCAATAAATGTGTCCAGTGGAAGCAGCTGGGATACGCGTGGTATCTCGGGGCGGCGATCGACCCTTACAATGAGCTGTCCGTGAGGTCATTTGCGCAGGGCATGGAGGAAGAGCCGTATTACGACGCCTATGTCCGGGGCGGAGGAGGCGCGGAGCCGACCCCTGAGAATTACAAGATCCTGATGGATGCGGTGTCCTATGTCTGCCTGACCAAAGGGATGGGCTGGGGAACCGCCTACGAGAGCGAGCCGCTGAGAACGACAAGGGTTTACAGCGGACCTTCCAAGCAGCTGGATCCGGGAAATGAGATGAGCGTCTTCATGGCGTCCTCCCTGATCGCCTACCTCTCGGAGCAGTACGGCTTCGATACCGTCAGCGAATTCTGCCGGGCGGACCGGCCGTTTGCGGAGGCCTTCGGGACCGACTGGCAGACAGCCTATGACGGCTGGACCGGTTGGATCATGGATACCTACGGGAGCGGCAGCGGGAGGTAACCCGCGGATCAGGGGCGGATTTCTTCAAAAAAGCCCCGCCGAACTTGATCTGATCTCCGTTCCGTGGTATACAGAATTTAGAGAATCCATTAGACCGGAATACATATAACGATGATGAGAGAGAGGAGAAGGTTTGCCATGAGAAAGATATTACTGGTGATCGATATGCAGAATGATTTCATCGACGGGTCGCTCGGGACCGCCGAGGCGCAGGCGATCGTGGAAAATGTCACCGCGAAGATGAAGACCTATCCCACGGAGGATATCTACGCGACCAGGGATACGCACGGGAAGGACTATCTCGACACGCAGGAGGGAAAGTTCCTGCCGGTGGAGCACTGCATCAAGGGGACAGACGGCTGGCAGATCCGGGAGGAGATCGCGGAACTGCTGGATCCGGAGCACATTGTGAACAAGCGCACCTTCGGGTCGAGGAAGCTGATGAAGATCATGCGGCAGATCGCGGAGGAAGAGGGCGGAGAGGTCTCGTTCGAGATCGTCGGCCTCTGCACGGACATCTGCGTGGTTTCGAACGCGCTGATGTTAAAGGCAGCGCTTCGGGAGGCACCGATCTCGGTGGATCCTGCCTGCTGCGCGGGCGTGACACCTGCAAAACATGTGGCGGCGCTGGAGACCATGCGCTCCTGCCAGATTCAGATTGAGGGGTAAGATCCGTGATGACACAGACGAAATTCTCCATGAATGCATTTCTGCTGATCGTGATCCTGCTCTCGGGGCTGTATCTGTTCATCAGCGTGGACGTGCATGACATGGCTACATTTGTGGTGACGAATGACAATTATCCGATCGGAGAGACCGGGTATGTCGTCCGGTACCAGCAGCAGAACTCGCATGACGCGAGCGGCATCTACACCGGGGAGCTCAGCCACGACAAATGCATGATCTCCGGCAGCTTCGGCCACGACTGGGGCGCGTACCTCGAGGGCAATACGTATTACTGCAACGAGTATAAGAAGACGAAGCTGGGGTTCATGACCTGCGACGTGGTGAAGATCGACCTGGAGACCTTTGAGAAGGAGCTGGTCATGAAGGATACGATGCTGCGGGGGACCTGCGCTTCCGGTGAGATGATCTGCCTGCAGGGCGCGGTGCTTCCGGGGTGGTTCCCGAAGACGAATCCGCTCTTTCGCATGTTCTGCCTGTCGTCCTCCAGAATCGAGGCCCGGCAGAACGCGGCCGTGGTGCATCTGGTGGACCCGAAGACCGGGGCGGACGTGGGAAGCGTGGCCGACGACAAGGCCATGACCACGGAAAGGGAGCACTTCTACCAGGAGAGCAGCAGAGAAGAGATTCTCGGAAAGGGCAGGTGAGAGATATGTGGAAACGCATGAAGAAGCTGTCCGGAACCGAGATCTATGTGCTGATCTACCAGGTGGCCTCGCTGCTGCCGCTGACCTATATCTTCACGGCGACCGGGTCGCTGGCGGTATTTACGCAGGAGGGCCTGCTCTCGAGGATGTTCGACCTGGGCGTCTGCTGCCAGCCGCGGGTGCTGATGATGCTGCTCTCCTGGGTCTACCGGGCGACGAGAAGCGAGATGGCGGTGTATTTTTATTTCCCGGTCGCGGCGCTTGTGTGGGGCCTGCTGGCGAAATATCTGCTCTACGAGGGAGGAAGCAGGGAAGGACGGCTGGCAAAGCCGGCCAAAACCGTGATCCTGGTTCTGATCGCGGCGGACCTCCTGCTGCGGCTTCTGCCGCTGCGGGTCAACCGGATCTACGGGACCGGGTACCAGATCGCCGGATTCGCGGTGAGGCTCCTGTGCCTGGTGCTGATTGCCCGGGATCTGGGGGCATTTCGCAGAAAAGAAGCGCAGATGAGTGAGAAGTGATGCGAAGAATTCGCCAGAGGGGGCTCGAGGATGAACACGAAGGAGATGACGCTGTACCGGGCGAAGCTGCATTTTGTCAGCCGGCCGCTTGCGGACATCCCGGCTAAGGTGCGGGAGGAGTTTGAGAGGATCGCGGACACGGTCCGGCCCGGCATGAGGATCGCGCTGGGGATCGGAAGCCGCGGGATCAGCAACACGGCGCTCATCGCGAAGACGCTCGTGGCCTGTATCCGGGAGAGGGGCGCGGAGCCTTTCATCATCCCGGCGATGGGAAGCCACGGGGGTGCGACCGCCGAGGGGCAGAGAGAGGTTCTCCGAAGCTACGGGGTGACCGAGGAAGCCTGCGGCGCACCGGTCATCTCCTCGATGGAGGTCGTGAAGATCGGCGAGATCGGCTGGGGACCGTCCGGCGGGGGTCTATATGGACCGGAACGCATACGCAGCGGACGGCGTGATCGTCATGAACCGGGTGAAGGCCCACACGGATTTCCACGGCGCGTATGAGAGCGGGATCGTCAAGATGCTCACCATCGGCCTGGGGAAGCAGGCGCAGGCGCTCGCGGTGCACAAGTACGGGGCGAACGGGCTGAGAGACCTGATCCCGGAGATCTCGCGGGTCGTGCTAACGTCGGGGAAGATCCTGGGAGGCCTTGCCATCCTGGAGGACGGTTATGAGAACACGGCGGATCTTCGGATGGCGCGCCCGGAGGAGTTCTATGAGGTGGATCATGAGGTCCTGCTCCGCTCGAAGGAGATGATGCCGCACCTGCCGTTTGACCGGATCGACGTGCTGATCGTGGAGCAGATGGGCAAGAATATCAGCGGCACAGGCATGGATCCGAACATCATCGGGCGTGTGCGCATCGAGGGCCAGGAGGACGCGCTGCCGTTCTGCAGCAGGATCGTCGTGCTGGGCCTGACGCCGGAGAGCCACGGAAACGCGCTGGGGATCGGCCTGGCGGACGTGACCACGAGGGCGGTGGCGGATGAGATCGACTGGGAGGCGACGTACGCGAACGTCGTGACGAGCGGCTTCCTGCAGAGGGGCTTCCTGCCGATCGTGGCGAAGGATGAGAAGGAGGCCGTGTCGATCGCGCTTCGCACCTGCGGCGGGTCGGAGGAAGGATGCCGCGTGGTCCGCATCAGGGACACGCTGCACATCGACGAGATCGGGATCTCGGAGAGCCTGATCCCGGAGCTTCTAGCTTCCGGGCTCGGGGAGATTGTGAGATAAATGAGAAGAAGAGGACCCCTGAAGGGACCGTGGTGTGCTACCCGTCAAGAGGACAGTGAATAATTAAAAAGTTCCGTACCGCCAGCTGTGCATTACAGCTGGCGGTATTCTTATGCCGCCAAATAGTATTGTTGATGATACTCGACTGGTGTCATCAAATGCAGATTACGTTGGATTCGTTCGGTGTTATAGTAGCTGATGTAGTCCTCAATAGCAGAAACCAGATCCTTCCTGGACGTGAATCGCCTTCCATAGTACTTTTCGCGCTTCAGGATGCCCCAGAAGCCTTCCATCGGACCATT
>JAFPYK010000242.1 GCA_017412265.1 Lachnospiraceae bacterium | reverse complement strand
GTCCTGAAAACACTCTTCGCCTCACCGTCGCATCCGAGGTACCCGAGCCGAAAGGCGCGTCCTGAAAACACTCTTCGCCTCACCGTCGCATCCGAGGTACCCGAGGCGAAAGCCGTGTCCCGAAACATTTTCGTGATACGCCCCCCTCTCTCCGTCAGCGAATCGCGTTTTACTTCGCGATATACTGGATCGAAGACACCTTGTCATCCGTGAAGATGATCAGCAGGTCGCAATTGCCCTTCGTGAATGTCACACTTCCGGCATCCGCGGTCACCTCGCCGTAAGCCTTCGCGACCGCTTCCCGGTCCGAGCCGATGCAGATCCCCTCCGGCGTCTCCACGGTATCGTCCCGCAGCACCACGCCGCTGATCTTCTCCTCGCCGTCGACCGCGTAAGCCAGCACCTCATAGCCCGCGTACGCATAGACGATATCCGTCCCGTCAAACGCGCAGCTCGGCGCCTCATACGTGCTCTTGTACTCGCCCAGAGCCTCGATCACAGCCTTCGCCGGCTCATTCATGACGATCTTCACGTCGCCCTTCTGGAAATAAAATCCCTCCTCGGCCGCCTCTTTGGTCGTGGTCTCCGGAGCCTTCGTCGTCGTATCTTCCTTCTTGTCGCTCCCGCCGCAGGCCGCCAGGACCATCACCGCGGCAATCAGCATCACAAGTAAAACATTCCTTTTCATCATATAATCCTCCCATCCTTTAACGATAGCTGTGGACCTCTCCGGTCTCCTCCAGCTGCTTCATCTGCGAAGCCTTCATGGCCTCGTAAAACTCCATTTTCTTCTCCCAGGCCGCCGCAAGCGCCTCGTCCCCTCTGCGGTCCGAGACCCCCGGCTGCTCCTTCAGGATCTTTCCGAACCAGGCGCTGGCCTTCTCCGCCCCGGACAGATTCAGGTGCTGCCCCGCGTCAAAGGTATCCGTCTGGTAATCGATCCCGGTCTCCTCCTGGTGCGCCAGGAAATTCACATAGATCAGGTCATTTTCCTTCGCGTAGTCCGCGATCTGCTGATCCCACTGCTCGAACCAGTGCGGATAGCAGGAAGGCGACTTGATCAGGATCAGCGTGATCCCGTGCTCCTTGCAGCAGTCCCGGATCTTGTCCAGGTACTCCCAGTCGCGCTCCGGATACGTATAATCCGGAAGCGGGATCGGATCCGGAATCACCGTCACGGGCTTCGTATCCACCCGCATCACATACCCGTTATGCGAGAGCTGCTCCGACCGGAACATATACCGCAGATCATCCGCCCCAAGCTCCTTCCAGCGCGAGTGGAACCTCAGCAGCGGGAAGACATAGCTTGCAAATGTCTCCTTCTCCTCCATCGAAGCGCGGATCCCCTCCGCCTTCGCCTTCGACCAGTGCATCCCGTCAAGCGCCAGCCGGTTGTAGGCCTCGCTCTCCGACTTGTCATACCGCATCGAATAGACGTTGAAGACCACGACCTTCGGCACCTCGTGAAGCAGGGTGTCCTGAAGCATCGCGTAAGACTGCCAGATCAGCTGCTGAGGCGTTCCCCGGATCACACTGGTGATCCCGTACTCCTCCCAGAGCTTCACCGGCGAGAAGTTCGAGTACACCTCGCAGTCGCCGAGGAAGAGCACGTCATTGTCCCCGGAATTCGCATAATATTCACCCGCCAGCACGCCCTCTTCATTCTCGTGAATGTATTTGGGCATCGTGAGCCGCTGAAGCAGCCACAGGCTGGCAGCCAGTCCCAGAACCAGGACGAGACATCTGATCACTTTCTTCATCTGCTCACCCCCTTAGAACTGGACATAGATAAACTGTGCCGCGTCGTAGCCGATCCCGTATGCCCCGAAGATCACCGTCGCGGCGATCAGCAGCCAGATCAGCCCGTAACGCACCACGGCGGGCTTTGCCGCCAGCTGCTCCCGCACCGGGCCTTTGCCCTTCGCGAGACTCACCGCAAGCATCACCAGGCTTCCGACAAGCACCACCAGGTAATCCGCGGCGTCAAGCCCCAGCTTTAAGAAACTCCCGTCAAAGAGTGCTCCCCAGTTGCCCGTAGTGAAGATACTCGCGATCTGTCTCGCCCAGAACCCAGGCGTGTGATACACGTCCAGCACACGGATCATGCCCATCATCCAGAAGGTCCGGATAACCATGAAGATCTCCCAGCCCTTCGTGTTCGACCAGGCAAAGCGCGCGTGGAACTTCCGGTAGACCGGGGCAAGCTCCTGGGAAATGAGCAGGATCACGCAGTTGACCATCCCCCAGACGATGAAATGCCAGGCCGCCCCGTGCCACAGGCCCGTCGCCAGCCACACCGTAATCGTCGAGAGATACACCGGCAGCCGCTTGCCGACCTCCGGATGGATCCTGTTCTTCGCCCATTTGGAGAACTTCAGCATCTTCGGGCTCACTGACATGCTGTAGAAGATATAGTCGCGGAACCACGTTCCCATCGTGATATGCCAGCGTCTCCAGTACTCCGCTATATTTTTCGATAAAAACGGCCGGTTGAAGTTCTCCGCCACCTTCACGCCCAGCATCTGCGCCAGGCCGATGGTGATATCGATGCCTCCCGTAAAGTCCCCGTAGATCTGCAGCGCGTAGAACAGAATCGTCGCCAGCACGAACACCCCGGAGTACGAAGCGTCCGCCGCGGTCAGCGCCGCCACCGCAGGCGCCAGCCGGTCCGCGATCACCAGCTTCTTAAACATTCCCCAGAGCACCCGCCACAGGCCGAAGGTCACCTCCCGCCCGTCAAATGCATGCTCCGCGAAGAGGGACTGCGACAGCTCGTCAAAACGGCTGATCGGTCCCTGGATCAGCTGCGGGAAGAACGACGTGAAGAGTGCCGTCTTCGCGAGATTGCGCTCCGCCGGATACTTCCTCCGGTATACGTCGATCGCATAGCCAAGGCTCTGGAACATGTAAAATGAGATGCCGATCGGCAGGGCGAACTTCACATAAGCGAGGTCCGTCCGGAAGATCGCATTCACATTCTCCAGTGCGAAATTCGTATACTTGATGACCGCAAGGATCCCGAGATTGAGCAGCAGGCAGAGCACCAGCACACCCTTCGCGCGGCCGGAGACACGGGCCTTATAGGCCTTCCTCTCCTCCCGGCTCATCTCCTGCTTATGCTCCTTCAGATAAGCGTCCTGCGCCCGGTACAGATCGTCCATCCGCACACCGGCCGCCCAGGTGCTCACCGCCGTCACGCCCAGATAGATCAGGTATTTCAACCCGAAAGACGCGTAGAAAGCGATGCTCGCAGCGAGCAGCAGCATCCACTGAAACCGCCGCGGCACCAGATAATACAGCAGCAGAAGCGCTGCAAAAAACGCAAAAAATCCAATCGAAATAAAAGACATAACCCCACCCGTCAACAGTTGCCGTCCGGCGAATCCCCGGGCTTACGGAAGGACCAGCTGATAATCGCCGTCCTTATAGACTGCCTTCGCCGCCGGCTCCTTCGGCGTCTTCGGAAGCCCCTCCGTATCGTGTGTATAGTAATTCGGCCTCTGGGTATCGGTGAACCACTGAAGCTGGTCGTCCGTCCCCAGGAAGCATATAAATGTCTTGATATAGATCGGCGCCGGATCCATATGATACCAGTCATCGCCGATCTTGACCATCAGCCAGTAATGATAGCCGATGCCCGGTGAGCGCTGCATGAACTTGCACTCGAACCCGGCCCGCTCCAGCAGTGCCTGGCAGGCGCAGGTATCCGTATAACAGTCCCCGCTGTGCCCCGACAGCCCCTTGATGGCCTGGTCCACCGGGTCGTGCTCCACATTGCCGCCGATCCACGGCACATTCAGCCGCACCCAGCGCCAGATCGCAAATGCCTTCTCGATCTGGCTCATCTCATCCTTCAGGATCTTCTTAAGGATCCCGTCCGCGAGCTGGTTCATCTTCGCCTTCGCGGCGTCCTCGGGCTCCTTCTCCTTCTCCTTCACCGTCACCTTCACGGTCACGCTGGAAGAATTGCCGGCAGCGTCCGTCGCCTTGTACGTCACCTCATAGGTGCCCGGCTTATCCGGATCCACCGCAGAGTTATCCACCTCAAGCTTCGGCGCCGGATCCTTATCATCCGTCACCGTGATGTCCGCCTTATAGGAGATAGACTCTCCCACCTCGACGATCATGTCCTTCGCCCCGGTAATCACCGGCGCCTCGGTATCTCCCACCAGCTGAAGCTTCGCCTCCGCCTCCGCGCGGTTGCCCGACGCGTCCGCCGCGGTGATCTTCACCGTCTGCTCTCCCTCCCGGGAGAAGTCCGGCTTCGCCGCAAACGAAACCTTCACCTCCGAGATATCCTCCGCAGACACTACAAAATCCTCTGCCTGCACCGTCTGCCCGAGGGCTCTCGTCACATCCTGCACCTTCAGCGCAGGAGCCGTCGTATCCTTTATCTCAAGCGCCGAAGACTTCTTAAGAAGCCCGCGCTTAAACACCACCTTCACTGTGCCCGGCGTCTTGCTGTCGATCTGCGACAGGTCCGTCAGACACTGTACCTTCGTCGAAGGCCTCCGGAGAAATTCCTCTGCCGCCGGCACGGGCCCGCCCGCCTCCAGCGCCACCTTCGCGCGCACATTTCCGAAGAACAGGACCGCCGTCACGATCTGCGTGATCAGGAAGATCAGGACCGCCGTCACGCTGAGCACCAGCGTCCACCGCAGGATCAGCTTACGTCTCCTTCTTCTGCGCCGTTCTGCGTTTTTCCGCGAACGCAGAATATAACTGACACTTGTTTCCATCGCCATTCTACTCCTTATCATCCCTGCCTCAAAAACCCTGCAGGCCATGAAAACCCACGATCGACATTTTAACACAGAGCATTGGCAAAAGCAACGAGACACCCCCGGGGAATTATCATTTTTAACACAATCTTAAGGAGTCCCTCCGGGCGATAAATCTTTATATGTATGGTATATCCCGATTCGTGAATCACCCGGGTGGTTTCCCAGACAAATCACACAAAAAAGGCACCGGATTCCCTCCGGTGCCTCACTGCACGACTCTCATTTTCCCGCATTCTCACCCGCGGAACATCCCCGCAAGCTCCTCCTCCAGGTACCCGTAGAACTGCCCCACATGCAGCCCGTCCACCAGTGCGTGATGCACCATCACGCTCACCGGCACCGTCACCTTCTCATAGGCCTGTGCCTGCCCGTTCACCATGCGCAGGGCCGTCTGCCCCGCATACCTGCCGATCACGAAGCTCGGAATCGAGAACTCTTTATCCGGCCGCGGCGTCTGCACCTGCGTGTACGAAAACCACGGCGTGCTCGAGAAGAACAGCTCTCCGAGCACGTCCCCCTCTTCCGTCAGGTGCTCCGACCGGATCGCCTCCTCCTGCTTCCTCCGCCCCTCCGCGAGATACTCCGCAAATGGCTGGTCCACGTTCACGTAGCAGTACCGGTAAGTCCCGTCCGGCGCCGCCACCGTAAACGAAGGGTTGCAGTAATCATATTCCACGATGCCCCCGTCCGAGATCCGCTGCCGAAGCTCCGGCACCCGGTTCGCCGCCCGCACCATCGCATACTGCAGGCTCAGGTAAAACGAAGCCCCCGCCCGCCGGCGCCTCTCCTGCCACTCCGTCAGGTCCACCGGCACCGTCACCGTGAAAAACGGGTCGTCCATCGTCAGGAAATGCTCAAAATGCTCTCTCCTCGGGTAAGTTTCCAGATCCAGTCTCCGAAATGCCATGCCTCTCATTCTCCCTTCACGTGCCACCGCGAGCGGCAGCCCTTCTCCGTCCATCTTGACACATTTCTCTTCTTTTTTCAATCCCGCCGCGCTATAATCATCCTTGAAGGCAGCCCTCCCGGGGCCGCCCCGCACGAAAGGAGACCCGTCATGAACGAAGAACGCATCGAACGAGCCACCGCCTATATCCGGGAACTCTTCCGGGACAGTGCCGGCAGCCACGACGCGGACCACACCCTCCGCGTCTGTCATAACGCCCTGCGCCTGGCAGACCTCGAGCCCTCCTGCGACCGTGAGATCGTCGTCCTTGCGGCCCTGCTGCACGACGTCGATGATCACAAGCTCTTCTCCACCGAGAACAACGCGAACGCGCGCGCATTTCTCACCGCGGAAGGCATCCCCGCAGACCGGATCGAGCAGATCTGCGAAGCGGTCAACTCCGTCTCCTTCAGCCGGAACCGCGGACGGCGCCCCGAGACCCTCGAGGCTCAGATCGTCCAGGACGCCGACCGACTCGACGCCATCGGAGCGATCGGCATCGGCCGCGCCTTCGCCTTCGGGGGCGAGCACGGAAGATCCCTGGAGGATACCATCGAACACTTCCACGACAAACTGCTCCTGCTTCAGGATCTCATGAACACCGACGCCGGCAGGAAGCTGGCCCTCTCACGGCACGCATTTCTCGAAGCCTTCCTCCGTGAATGGGAGGAAGAGACACACGCATGATTCACGCAGCCCGGCAGCCCGCCGGGCTTTTCTTCTGCCCTCCTGATCTCCCCCTCAAAAATATTTCAAATTTTTTTCAAAAATATGTTGACACTCGACATATGTCG
>JAFPYK010000241.1 GCA_017412265.1 Lachnospiraceae bacterium | reverse complement strand
TGCAGAACTACGGTTCAGATGCATGGGGCCAAGATATTACCTGTGATTGGAATTCCGTTTTTGAAAAGAAATCCAACTGAGTCAAGACGTTACGAAATTTAACGATTACCCATGTTTTGTTAAAACAGCAATCTTTAGCCAGCAAAAAGCACCGCCCGCAGGCGGTGCCTCTGTCCCTTTTTATCTTCCGCAGCAGTTCTTATACTTCTTGCCGCTGCCGCACGGGCACGGATCATTTCTTCCGACCTTCTTGCCCTTCACGACCGTATTCGACTTCTTCTGCTCCAGATAGAGCTCCCTGCGCCGCTCCGCGGGAATGATCTCCTCCCACTGAGGCAGCTCATACAGCCACTCCGCCTTGCAGGCGACCATGTTCTTATACAGCTCCTCCGGGACAAACTCCAGCGAAACCACCGTGTCCGCGGTCATCTCTTCCACCGGGTTCGGGGTCTTCAGGCTCGTGTTGATTCCGTCAAGCACACCGGTGAAATGAAGCAGGTCCATCTCATACTTCTCGGCCAGTTCCGCCACGGTACCGGTCACAACGGTCTCGGGCTCGGCAAGCAGTTTCTCATAGACAGCCTTCTCCTGGTTGAAATGATCCACCCAGAAGAGCTGCTCACTCCTCTGATCCCTCTCCGTCTGATACGCTGTCTCTCTCCACTCCGTCAGTAAGCTCATAGTTTTCTTTCTCCTTCTTCACTAATTTCAGAATCAAATGATATCCGTACAGCAGAACCGGCAGGGCGATCGTACACGCGATGCTCATCCGGAACCACACATCCGCCCGCTCCCCGTGCATCAGCCCGGTCACAAGCGTCACAACATACATGCCCACCAGCAGGACGATGCCTGCCCAGGCCAGGATTCTTCTTCCCTTCATCTTCACTCCTTGCGCCGATGCGCGAACTTCTCCTTCAGCTTCTTCCACCTCTCCGACCGGGCCTTGCTCTTCTCCGCCCGGGCTTCGCTGTGTCTCGCCTCCGAGGCCGCACGGTTCACCCGCGCCTCATCCTCATAATAGAGGAGCGCCCTCGGCAGCCCCCGCTTCTCCAGCCGTTCCTTGATCATGATGGAGAAGAAATAATAGAACAGCGCCCAGATCGGAACGCCCAGGACCATGCCGACGAAGCCCCAGATCCCGCCGAAGAGCACGATCGAGAACATCACCCAGAAGCCGTCGATGCCGATGGAGTGTCCCAGGATTCTCGGTCCCAGCACATTGCCGTCAAACTGCTGCAGCACGACGACAAAGATCAGGAATGTCAGCGCGTACCACGGATTCTCCGTCAGCAGGATGACCGCCGAAGGGATCGCCCCGATGAACGGCCCGAAGAACGGAACGATATTCGTCACGCCGACAATCACGCTGATCAGCAGCGAATACGGCAGGCGAAGAATCGTCATGCCCACGAAACAGATCACGCCGATAATCAGCGAATCCAGAAGCTTTCCGCTGATAAATCCGCCGAAGATCTCATGGGTCTTACGGAAAGCGAAGAGCACTCTCTCCGCTGCCTTCTTGTTCAGCCCCGCATAGACCAGCATCTTGCCCTGCGCCGCGAATTTCTCCTTGCCGATCAGCATGTAGATCGCGGCGATCAGGCCGATGATCACGTTATAGAAGAACTTCAGGACGCTCGCCACGCCGCTCGTGACCTTCGAGATCAGGCTCTCCGCCTGCGGCAGCGCCGTCTCGGTCAGCCACTTGTTGAAGGCCTCCACGATCTTGTCGAGTGCGCTGTTGACCGTCTCGTAGACCTGAGGATTATCTTGAAACACCTTGGTCAGCCACTTCTCCAGGCTCGCCAGGGCACTCGGAATATCATTGATCAGCTTGGTGATACTCTCCACCAGCTGCGGGATGATCATCATGATCAGGCCGGCCACGATGATGACAAATGTCAGCAGGGCCGCGACCGCACCGACCGCCTTCGCCCATTTGCGCGCTGACTTCTCCGTCACATTCTCCCTCTTCATCCGGGCCGCGAACACACGGTCATAGGCGAAGTTATATACCGGCAGCAGCAGAAATGCAAATGCAAATCCATAGATAAAAGGCATCAGGATGCTCGCCAGCTTCTTAAACGCCGACGTGATCCGCCCGATATTATAGAAAAGGAACCCCGCGACCAGGCAGGCCATAATCACCGCAAACAGCGTCATGCCCAGGTAGACACAGCGGGTCAGCATGCGGTTCTCTTTCATCTTCCCGCGGAGCCTGTGCTCGGCGGAACCGTTCTTCTCCGGCTTCTGCTTCTCCGGTTTTTCCTCCGGGATCTCACTGCCCGCGGCAGCCGCTTCCGGCACCTCAGAGACCCCCGCCATCGCCGGCATCTCATTCTCCGGTTTCTTCGCCACTGAGCTCACCTCCCTCATACTCTCTCCTTCTATCATAGTCTTGTCCGCCCCTCGAGGCAAGGTTTTTCTCTCATAACAGGAGGACTTCTCCGTCAAGCACGCCGAACTGCACCGGCTCTGCCTCGGAGATCTGCGCCCTTCCGCCCGTGGCGTCCGTCACCTTCTTCACGAAAGCTTCGCCCTTATCCTCCGGTGCCAGGATCACCACCTGCGCGTTCTCCGCGTAGATCACCTCCTGCGTGGTCAGCTCCATCTGCCCCGCGATATACTGCACCTTCCCGAGATTCGTATAATCCAGCGTCACCCGGTAGCGCAGCCCCCTGCGCCTCTCCAGGATCTTCGCCGCGTCCACGGCCGCCTTCGCCGCCGCCGTATACGCCCTCGTCAGGCCCCCGGTCCCCAGCAGTGTCCCGCCGAAATACCGCGTCACCACGATGATCGCGTCCCGGATCTGCTCGCCCGTCAGCACATGCAGGATCGGCCGCCCGGCCGTCCCCGAAGGCTCCCCGTCGTCACTCGCCCGCTCCAACTGGTTCTTATCCCCCAGCACGTAGGCAAAGCAGTGATGGCTCGCATTATAGTGCTTCTTTCGCACCGATTCCAGATAAGAGAGCGCTTCCTCCTCCGAAGAGATCGGGACAATCTCGCCGATAAACCGCGACTTCTTCTCCACGATCTCGTCCTCTCCCCTGTCAAATACAATCCGTTCCATGCCACGCTCCCTTCCGCCGGCAGCCTCATCCGTGCAATCACGCCGCAAAATCATTACAAACCTGTAGACGAAACCTTAAGAAATATTAATGGTTCTCATTATAGGAGAAAAGGCACTTTATTTCAAATTCTTTTTTTGGTATACTACAAGTTGGATGTCTGTCGCGTCCTGTGACAGAATCCACATTCTTTTTCAGAAGAAATGAATCGGAGGATATCTGATGGACTATAGCAAGAACAGTGTACTGCAGAAGGAGAAGAATGTGAACTCCGCGAAGAAGAAGCTGACCTCGAAGGGTAAGGTCACGATCTTCCGGGTTTTCATCGTCTTTCTCTTCGCTCTCGTCGTCGCCGGTACGGCGGCAGGCTTCGGTGTGCTCAACGGCATCCTCGACGCCACGCCGGAGATGGACGCAGGGGACGTTGTCCCGACCGGCTACTCTTCCACCGTTTATGACGCGAACGGCGCCGTGATCCAGAAGCTGGTCGGCTCCGACGCCAACCGTATTTATGTCGAGCTTGACAAGATTCCGAAGTGTGTGCAGGACGCCTTCATCGCCATCGAGGACGAGCGTTTCTGGACCCACCGCGGGATCGACATCCGCGGCATCATCCGTGCCGCCTACATGGGCCTGACCAGCGGAGACTTTGACTCCGGCGCTTCGACCCTGACCCAGCAGCTCATCAAGAACCAGGTCTTCAACGGCGGCCGCGAGATCGAGACCATCGACAAGGTCAAGCGTAAGCTCCAGGAGCAGAAGCTGGCCATCGGCCTGGAGAAGGAGCTGAGCAAGAAACAGATCCTGGAGTACTACCTCAACACGATCAACCTGGCGCACAACACGCTGGGCGTGGAAGCCGCGTCGCAGCGGTATTTCAACAAGCCGGTCTCCCGGCTCTCCCTCTCGGAGGCAGCCGTCATCGCCGGCATCACCCAGAGTCCGGCCTACTACGATCCGATCAACTACCCGCAGCACAACCGCGAG
>JAFPYK010000240.1 GCA_017412265.1 Lachnospiraceae bacterium | reverse complement strand
TCCGGTCCTTGACCTTCTCCCAGAGCTCATCGGTCAGCTTGGCTTTATATCTGCCGTAATAATCGAGATACTCCTCATCAATATCCAGCTTGGCCGCGACGTCGCGGATGTGAATCATCTTGGCTTCCTGTGCGATTTCAATATCGGTCTTCATCTTACTCCTCCGTCCGGCAATCCATTTGTCCGGATCTTATGATATTTAGCAGATCTATTGTACCACAGAAATCCTCTTCTGTGTAGTCATCGGGTGATTCCCGTGCGGATGATCATTACTTCCTAAGCCTTGCCTGGATATAATCCAGATACAGAGGCACAACCGAGATGTCCGACACCGCATAGAGCATCCGCGAGCCGACCACGTCCTCGATCTCATTAAAGATCAGTTCTCCGTCATTCCCGACGATAAAGTCAATCCCTACGAGGCCGAAATCGAACAAATCGATGATCCTCTGAACCAGAGCTGTCTCATCGGTGTTAAGTTCGTAGAGCGAGACACTTCCGCCGAGGGAATAATTGGCCCGGAATCCTTCGTTGGAATGCCGCAGGACCGCGGCGATGATCCGGTCACCGATCACATAGACGCGCAGATCCTCTCCTCGGCCGGTAAATGGCTGCAGGACGCTGTCATTTGCCCGAAAACGGGCCAGAATATCCTCAGACGGGAATTCGTCCAGCAGGAACACTTCTGCCCCTCCGTGGCCCGCTACGGTCTTGATGACACAGGGATAGGCGGTCTCGCGCAGGACTCTCTCGGCCTCTTCTCTCTTCACGAAGCGCGAAGTGACGACCGGAATACCTGCGGCAGCGACGGTCTGGTAAGTCTTCGCCTTGTCATTGCAGACCGACGCGACACGGGAGTTGTTAAACACCGGGACGCCCATCGCCTCCAGATGTGCCGTAAGAAGCGGATGAATCACGCGGCAGATCGCGAAATCCGGCAGTACGGCGGTCTCTCCGCAGACACGCAGATAGAGGCCGCTCCCCTCCGCACCGAAGTCCAGATCCTTCGTGAGAACCAGCCGGAGGTCAATCCCGCGCTTTTCACACTCCTCTTCATAAAATGACAAGTAGCGGCGGTTATAGGCCGCCGCCGCTTCTTCATAGATGATCCATCCGGTCATATCTCACTCCCTGACTGTAAAAACCAGTCCATGATCACTCCTGCCACATTGACCCCGGTACAATCACAGATATTCTTAAAATGCGCGTTGGAATTGACCTCGCAGACCAGCATGCCTTCTCTTCCGAAGAGCAGGTCAACCCCTGCAAAATCCGTCCCGCATGCCTGTGAGGCAGCGATGGCCAGTTCGATCTCCTCAGAGGAGGGCCGATAAGGCTGCATACTGCCGCCGCTGGTCAGGTTCGCGCGAAATTCCCCTTCGGCTCCGGTGCGCATCATCGCGGCACATACCTGTCCGCCGACCACCTGGAGACGCACATCTCTCCCGCGGCTCGTGGCGATGAATTCCTGCATGAGGAAAGGCTTCGCGCCGATCCGCCGTACGATCGCGT
>JAFPYK010000239.1 GCA_017412265.1 Lachnospiraceae bacterium | reverse complement strand
TTTCGGCACTCCCTCACCGCTTTCCCGCCGGTCGGCACAAATTCTTCTTTTCTGCGGGACATTGTGTTAAACAGTTTCATATCGCATCTCCTCCATCTCGGCCTGCATCAGAGAAAAAGCTCCGCCTCTCTTCAGAGACGAAGCTGTCAATCTTCGTAATCCACTCCTGCAAGCGTATCGCATATAACGGTGCCACCGGATCCGGCTACTCTCCTTCGCCGTCTCAGCTCCCAGGCGCACTTCACCGGATCTTTCCATACGGGGCTCTCAGCCGGCGGCTCCCGCTCTCTGTCTGTTCCCTTCCGGGTACTCTGCCTGATCTTCGCTTTTCACTATCGATTATTCTATGGGAAATGTCCTCCCTTGTCAAGATTCCGCGGCGACTTTTCGGCACTCCCTCACCGCTTTCCCGCCGGTCGGCACATCCCGCATCTACACAATCTCATTGAGCACCGTGCGCAGCGGAAGATTCTCGAAGATCCACTCCGCCAGATCCCCCGGCGACCACACCGGAAGGCCCTCCCGGCCGGCGATCCTCTCCGCCCGGCAGCACTCCCCGAGCTCCGCCCGGTAAGCCCCGCTCTGCTCCGGCAGGAACGGATCCTCCAGCACAAACTCCGCCCCGCAAGGCCTCGCCCCGCGAAGCATCCCGATGAAAGCCTCCACGTCCAGGATTCTCGCCATCATAATCGGTTTCCGGAAATACTCCCCCGAAAGCTCCGACCACCTGGCATCCAGGATCATCGCCTTCTCCGCCCGCGCGGCAAGCCCCGCCACATATCCGTCGGCCAGACCTCTCTCCGCCGCCAGGATCTCCGTCACAGACAGCTCCCCCTCTTCCAGGAAATACGACACCTCCGCCGCGGCCTCATCCCCGCGGAACCCAAAGGCCAGCGTGCCTCCGCCGGACCTCCGCTCCGCCGCCAGGTCCTCATAATAGGCCTCGCTTCGCACCGCGAAGATATCCGCATTTTCCCCGAGCAACTCATTCGAGAACCGCACAGCCTCCGCCCGCGCATCCCCGCCGAGCTCCTCCCAGTCTCTCCATGCAAGCTCCGGCGCACTGCCACGCTCCGGCACCTCCTCGCACACCGGCGAGAGCCTCTCCTGCGTATAGAAAAACCGGTAATCAAACGGCAGATAGATCGCCGGGTCCGCAGGCATCAGAAACAGCCAGCTCTTCCCCCGCGACCGCGCCTCACGCGCCGCCCGCCGCAGCAGCTCCCTCATATGTCCCCGGTGCCGGTAGTCCGGGTGCGTCGCCACCCCGACCACATAATCAACCACATCCCTGCAGCCGAAAACCGACACCTCATACGGATTCAGATGGAGCATCGAGATCAGCTCATCCCCGTCCGAAGTCGTAAACACACGGTTCCGCCCCAGCTTCCATCTCTCATAATAAGACATATAGTCCTTCGAGTCCCCGAAGCAAAGCTCCCAGAGCCCCATCACTGCCCCCGCATTCATAACTCCTCCAGCAGACACACCGCGTGCGCCGCGATGCCCTCCTCGCGCCCGGTAAATCCCAGCCGCTCCTCCGTCGTCGCCTTCACACTGATCCGCCCGACATCCACACCCAGGTCCTGCGCAATATTCTCCCGCATTTTCCCGATGTGCGGGGCAAGCTTCGGCCTCTGCGCAAGCACCGTCGCATCCACATTGCCCACACGGTAGCCCGCCTCCCGGATCAGATCCGCCACGGCCCGCAGCAGCACCCGCGAATCCGCCCCCTCATAGGCCGGATCCGTATCCGGAAAATGCTTCCCGATATCACCCAGAGCCGCCGCCCCCAGCAGCGCATCCGCCACCGCGTGCAGAAGCACATCCGCGTCCGAATGGCCCAGCAGCCCCAGCGAGTGCTCGATCCGCACCCCGCCCAGGATCAGCTCCCTGCCCGGCACCAGCCGGTGAACATCATATCCGTGTCCGATTCTCATCCGATCACCCTCCTAACATCCGTCTTCACCCCCATGTTACCACGAATCTCCGCGGAAATGCACCAAAAAACACACAAAACCTCTTCTCCTCCCTGCAAAATCATTTCCCTCCGCCTCTCTCAAGTGCTATAATAACACTATCATTGCACCGGCCGGCGGCCCCGAAGCCGCCCGCCCGATGCCGCACGTAAGAAAAGACAATAAGGAGGATTGATTCATGTACAAACTCTGGAACGCGCTCGAAGAAGCCAAAAAGCTTCGCGTCGTCGAGCTCTCCCACTCACTCAACAACGACAGCCCCTTCTGGGCCGGCATCCCCGAAGGATCCGTCGAACTCTGCAAGACCGTCTTCGACTGGGGCAACCCCATGCTCGAATGCCTGATCCAGACCTTCAAATTCCCGGGCCAGTTCGGTACCCACATCGACTTTCCCGGCCACTTCGCCCATGACGGCGTCCTCTCCGAGGCCTTCACGGCAGCCGACGGTATCTTCCCGCTCTGCGTCATCGACCTGACCGCCAAAGTCGCCGAAGATCCCTGCTACGTCGCCACCGCCCAGGACATCCGCGACTATGAAGCCGCCTACGGCCCGATCCCGGACGGCGCCTTCGTCGCCCTCCGCACCGACTGGTCCAAACGCTGGCCCGACATGAACGCCCTCTCCGGCATCGCCGAAGACGGCAGCGAGAACTTCCCCGGCTGGTCCCTCGAAGCCCTCCGCTACATCTACGAAGAGAGAAATGCAGCCGCCAACGGCCACGAAACCCTCGACACCGACGCCTCCGCCGAAGCCGCCAAAGCCGGTGACCTCGCCTGCGAGCGCTACGTCCTCGAGAAAGGCAAGCTCCAGGTCGAAGTCCTGACCAACCTCGACCAGGTCCCCGCCGCCGGCGCCGTCCTCGTCGTCGCCTGGCCCCGCATCGAAGGAGCCACCGGCCTGCCCGTGCGCGTCTTCGCCATCTGCGAATAACCCAAGATCAAATCCATCTACAGCCGCCCGCATCCTAAGATGCGGGCGGTTTTTTTCATCCCCGAAAGCCTCCGCACAGTCCAAACCAGCCCTATCCACTCATACACGCCCGTCCGCCTCATTAATAGATGACTATCCGCCCGTAACTCTCCCGCGCCATCCACTCATACAGGCTTACCCACCTCATTAATAGATGACGATCCCTCCGTAACCCTCCCGCGCCATCCACTCAGACAGGTCCGTCCGCCTCATTAATAGATGACGATCCCTCCGCAAAACTCCCGCGCCATCCACTCACACAGGCCCGTCCGCCTCACTAATAGATGACCATCCCTCCGCAAAACTCCTGCGCCATCCACTCACGCAGGCTTGTCTGCCTCATTAATAGATGACTCTCCCTCCGCAAAACTCCCGCGCCATCCACTCACACAT
>JAFPYK010000028.1 GCA_017412265.1 Lachnospiraceae bacterium | reverse complement strand
GTTTCAAGCTTCTGGCTCCCTTCGAGCCGGATGAACTCGTGGAGAACAACAACTCACTTGTCGTAAAGATGAGCTACGGGGAGACGAGCGTGATCATCACCGGGGACGCACAGACCGAGGAAGAACAGCGCATGCTTTCGGAAGGCATGGACGTGTCCGCGCAGGTCCTGCTTGCGGGCCATCACGGCAGTTCGAATTCATCGTCGGAGACCTTTCTTCAGGCCGTGCGGCCGGAATATACGGTGATCAGCTGAGGCAGGGACAACCTGTTCGAACATCCGCACCAGGTCACATTAAAAAGGCTCCGCGCCGTACGCAGCGACATCTTCCGCACGGATCTGCAGGGGACCGTGGAATGTACCCTGGACGGTGAGAACATCACCTGGAATGTCGAAGCGTGGGAGAAGCATCATTAGAGGCGAGAAGAAGCCGCCGGCACAGCCGGCGGCTTCTTCCCATCTTCTGCCCGCGCATTCAGTCGCGCTCTTCGCTCTTGATCCCGGAGATGCCGGGCTCCGTCATGCTGACCGGGTCCAGGATCCGGTTGATCTGCTCCGAAGTGAGCACATGCTCCTCCAGGATAATATCCCTCAGAGGGCGGTTCTGCTGCAGCGCCTTCTTCGCGATATCCGCGGCCCGCTGGTATCCCAGCACCGGCGCCAGCGTCGTCACCATGCCGACACTGTTCTCGACCAGCTCCCGGCAGCGTTCCTCATTGGCCGTGATACCGACGATACAGTTCTCCACAAAGGTCTCCACGGCAAACCCCAGCGTGTCGATCGACTGGAACAGGTTATAGAAAATAATCGGCTCAAATGCGTTCAGCTCGAGCTGGCCGGCCTCCGCGGCCATCGTGATCGTCATGTCGTTGCCGATCACGTTGAAGGCCACCTGGTTGACGACCTCCGGGATTACCGGATTGACCTTGCCCGGCATGATCGAGGAACCGTTCTGCTTCGCCGGCAGATTGATCTCGCCGAAGCCCGCCCTGGGGCCCGAGGACATCAGACGCAGGTCGTTCGCGATCTTGGAGAGAGCCACCGCGCAGGTCTTCACCGCGCCGGAGACGGCCACAAACGGATCCAGGTTCTGCGTCGCATCGATCAGGTTGTCCGCCTGGACGAAATTCATGCCGGAGACTTCATTTAACACCGGGACGATCAGATCCAGATACGCCTCATCCGCGTTGATGCCCGTGCCGATCGCGGTGCCGCCCATATTGAGGGGCCGCATCTCATCGATCGCCTTCTCGATCCGGTCAATGTCCCTCCGGATCGCGTCTGCGTACGCCTTGAACTCCTGCCCCAGCCGGATCGGGACCGCGTCCTGCATCTGCGTGCGGCCCATCTTAATCACATGGTTAAACTCCGCCGCCTTCTTCGACAGCGCCTTCTGCAGGGACAGCAGCTGCTTCATCAGGTTGTTGAGCAGCCGGACCGTCGTCATCTTGCCGGCGGTCGGGATCACGTCGTTGGTCGACTGGCTCAGGTTCACATGGTCGTTCGGGTGAACGATACGGTAGTCGCCCTTCTCTCCGCCCAGCAGCTCGATCGCGCGGTTGGCGATCACCTCGTTCGCGTTCATATTCAGGGACGTGCCCGCGCCTCCCTGGATCGGATCCACGACAAAATCCCGGCGGAATCTCCCGGTCAGGATCTCGTCGCAGGCCTTCACGATCGCCTCCGAGATCAGGGGATCCAGCAGGCCGATCTCACTGTTCGTGATCGCGGCCGCCTTTTTGATGTACGCAAGGCTGTTAATGAGCTCCGGGTGCAGGTTCAGTCCCGTGATCCGGAAATTCTCCACCGCGCGCAGCGTCTGCACACCGTAATAAGCCTCCGCCGGGACTCGCTTCTCTCCGATCGAATCCCGCTCCAGGCGGTACTCCTTTTGTGCATGTCCTTCATCGGTGCGGACAATCTTTGTGCCGGCACGCCAGCCGACGTTGCCTCTCATTCTTCCGTCACTCATACTCTTCTTCCTTTTCCGAAACAAATGATAAGATAAAAAAATACAGAACCGTTCATTTGCTTATATTATAACGCTCGGCGAACGGTTCTTCCAGTGTTTCGGCAGAGAAATCTATTCTTCGGATAAAAATATGATACTTTGTGGAACGCAAGGAAAAAGCGTTCCACAAACCTGCCTTGCGGCAGGCCGATTTTCCTGTGGAAAATCTGGTCATAATCATGTGAAACGCTGGATGCGTTTCACACAATATTACTAAAAAAACCCGCGGAACCTCTCTGTGAAGCAGAGTGATTCCGCGGTTCGTTTTAACAGGTGATTAATCCTCCGAGCCGAAGATGAACTTGTGAATCGCGTTGCGGTTCTTCTTCATGTCGAGAGCCAGGACAGAGCCGGCATTCTCAACGAAGCGGTCGGAATATCCTCCGTCGACAGGAACGGACATGGTCTTGAGCGAGGTCGGCCGTACCGAAACCAGCTTGGTCAGAACGGAGGTGATCTCATCCTTGTCCAGATCGGTCGTCACCAGAGGCAGGATCTTCTGCAGGATGCCCAGAAGATCAAGCACGCCTGCGGACTTGTATTTGTCAAACAGGGCATTTAACACCACTCTCTGGCGGGAGGTCCGTCCGAAGTCATTGTTCAGGCCGTCGCTCGTGGCGACCTTGCGGATCCGCGCGTAGCCGAGCGCCTGGACACCGTTCAGGGTCTGTGTGCCCACGCGGACGTTGCGCTGAGAGGGATCGACGATCGAGGACTTTCTGCCGTTTAAGTAGCTGACTTCCGCGGAGGTCAGTGTGATCTCCACGCCTCCGACGGCATCGATGACCTTCGCAAATGCATCGAAATCAACCTCGGCGTAGCCGTCGATGGCGATGTCGAAATTCTGCTGGACCGTCTCTACGGTCAGAGGGCCTTCGCCGATGGCATGAGAGACGTTGATCTTGGTCGCACGGTAGGACTTGCCGTTGTACTTCGGGATCTGCACATAACAGTCACGCATGATCGAGCAGAGCGAGAGCTCCTTAGTGTTCTCATTGAGCGTGGCGATGATAATCGCGTCCGAACGGCCATTGCCGCCGCCCTGTTTGTCGACGCCGAGCAGCAGGAAGTTCAGGACGCCCTCTTCCTTGCGGTAATCCGAAGAAGTGTTCCAGTCGATATCGTCCTCATCGATCTCTTCCAGGCCCGCGCTGTTGTCCAGGTCATCCTCTTCCTCGTCCACGGTATCGTCCTCCGAGACCGCCTCCGATGACGTCGTAGTCTCGTTATCCGGCTTGATGTTGACCAGCCCGAGCAGATACTGGTAATACAGGAAGGCAGCCAGCGCGCCGACGACAAGAAGGATTCCGAGGACCGTCAGGATCCGGCCCCAGACCGGCATACGCCGGAACCAGCCGCGTTTTTTTGCCGTTGTCCGGTGAACGGGGATCGCATCCTCCTCCGGTTCTTCCGGTTCAAACTCTTCTTCCTCCTCCTCTTCCTCGTCCAGAAACTCCGGCGCGGAGAAGAAACGGAAATCCTGCGTCAGCGAAAGCGTGGTATCGTCCAGGAGATCATCCACGTAATCGAAATTCGGGAGAGTCTCCTTCGGATGCTCCACCTGGTCCCTTACCTGGTCTGCGATGTCCTTCTTGATATCGGACAGGAAGGAATCGCTCAGATTCAGGTCGTTGTTATCAAAATCACTCATACTCTCTATCCAACCTTTAGTTCTTAAAGCTGTGAATCGGTGCGGGAATGCGTCCGCCCCGGTTGACAAAACTGCTGCAGTCAAATGTATTTACCGGCATCACCGGCGCGTAGCCCAACAGCCCGCCGAATTCCACGACCTCTCCGACGCCCTTGCCGATCACCGGAATCAGGCGCACCGCGGTCGTCTTCGCATTGACCATGCCGATCGCCATCTCGTCGGCGATGATGCCGGAGATGGTCGTCGCGGGCGTATCTCCCGGGATCGCGATCATATCCAGGCCCACCGAGCAGACACAGGTCATCGCCTCCAGCTTCTCGATGGTAAGAGCGCCCGCGTTCACCGCGTGGATCATCCCCTGGTCTTCACTGATGGGGATAAATGCGCCGCTTAAGCCACCGACGTAGGACGAGGCCATCACGCCGCCCTTCTTCACCTGGTCATTCAGGAGCGCCAGAGCCGCGGTGGTGCCGGGTGCACCCGTGCACTCCAGTCCCATGCTCTCCAGGATCTCCGCGATACTGTCGCCGACCGCCGGCGTCGGGGCCAGGGACAGGTCAATGATGCCAAACGGAATCTGCAGCCTTCTGGAAGCCTCCTTGGCAACCAGTTGGCCGACTCTCGTGATCTTAAAGGCGGTCTTCTTCACCGTCTCGCAGAGAACTTCAAAATCCGATCCTCTGCACTGGTCCACGGCATTCTTCACCACGCCAGGGCCGCTGACGCCCACATGGATCACCGCGTCTCCCTCGGTGACACCGTGGAACGCGCCCGCCATGAACGGATTGTCATCCGGGGCGTTGCAGAAGACAACCAACTTCGCGCAGCCCAGAGAATCCCGGTCTGCCGTAAGCTCCGCCGTGCGGTGGATGATATCACCCAGCAGGCGCACCGCGTTCATGTCGATGCCGGTCTTCGTAGATCCGACATTGACCGAACTGCAGACAAACTCGGTCTGAGACAGGGCCTCCGGGATCGAGAGGATCAGGTTCCGGTCCGCCTCGGTCATGCCCTTGGATACCAGGGCCGAATAGCCGCCGAGGAAATTGACCCCCACCGCCTTCGCGGCCTCATCCAGGGTCCTGGCGATGCTCACATAATCCTCGGGACACCGGCACGCGCCGGATCCCACGAGGGAAATCGGCGTGACAGAGATCCGCTTGTTCACGATCGGGATGCCGAAATCGCGCTCGATGGACTCTCCCACCGGCACGAGATCCTTCGCGACCCGTGTGATCTTCCGGTAGATCTTCTCCCGAAGCACGGACAGGTCCGCGTCCATACAGTCCAGGAGGCTGATGCCCACCGTGATGGTACGGACATCCAGATTCTCCTTCTCGATCATATGGTTGGTTTCCAGAACTTCACTGATTTGAATCATATCGTCGCCTCAGATGCGGTGCATCATGTTGAAAATGTCTTCGTGCTGCAGATGAATCCGCACACCGATCTCTTCTCCGATCCGGTCCAGGTCATCCGCCATCGCCTCGATGGACTTCTCGCACTTCTCCGGGTCCACGATCATCATCATGTTGAAATACCCGGAGACAATGGTCTGGGCGATATCGAGAATATTCGCATGATTCTCGGACAGATAGGTGCAGACTCTTGCGATGATGCCCACGCTGTCCTTGCCCACGACGGTGATAATATATTTCTTCATAATTCCCTCTTCATACGCCTCAGGAGACGATGACGCTCCCCGAAGGGACGTCCCTCTTCGCCACTCCCAGGCGGAGATCCCTGCGGATCACGCTGCCGAGCTCGGACTTCATCTCGAAACGCACCGTCTCGTAGGCCAGCTCCGGCAGGTTGTTCTCCTTGCTCAGGTGCCCCAGCAGAATGTACTGGAGCTTCTCATGATACAGCTCACACAGCAGCTTGCCGCAGTGGTCATTGCTGAGATGCCCGGTATCGCTTAAGATACGGAGCTTGAGCGGATACGGATAAGGCCCGACCTCCAGCATATGCCGGTCATGGTTGGCCTCGATCAGCATCGCCTCGCAGCCGGACAGCGACCGGACCGTATAATCGTCATAATGGCCCATATCGGTGGCCACCGCGATCTTGACACGGCCGTCCTGCACGGTATAGCAGACCGGGTCGGCTGCGTCATGATAATTCGCGAAGGGATGGACCGTCAGGTCACCGACCGAAAAATCCCGGTCAGCCTCTACGATCCGGATCAGCGACTCGTCCATCTTCTCCATCCCTCGCTGTGCGAGAAGCGCGTCGACGGTCTTCTCGGTCGCGTAGATCGGGATGTGATGCCTTCTGGCCAGGACACTCACGCCCTGGATATGGTCGCTGTGCTCGTGGGTGATGAGAATCGCGCTCAGGTCATCGGCGGAATACTCCCGGGAGGCCAGAGACTGTTCGATGCGCTACGCACTGATGCCGGCATCGATCAGGATCTGTGTCCGGGCAGAAGCGGCATAGATACAGTTGCCGCTGCTTCCGCTGGCGATGCTCCACAATTCCATAGCGATCTTCCCTCCGTCTTGTATGTAACCAATGTATTATAACATAAAGTCTATATGATTGTCACCTGTTAACTGAAGGCGGATTTTCTCGCGAAGCTCCTCCTCCGTCCCGCTGTTTTCGATCGCGACGTCCGCCAGGGCAAGAAATTCTTCGTGAGACTTCTGCTGGCGCACGATGTCCGCGATCTTCTCTTCACTGTAGCCCCGGTTCTCCATCAGGCGGGCCTTCCTGACGTCGTCTCTCGCCCAGATATACCAGACCTCGTCGCAGAAGACTTCATAGCCGACGTCAAACAGGTTGGCGGACTCCACGACGATGTAAGGATAGGTTCCCTCCTCCTTCAGGATCTCCGCGGCCTCGGTGATGATGCCTCCCACATGAGGGTGGATCAGAGAATTGAGCTTGGCGAGGCGCTCCGGATTCTGGAAGACGATGACAGAGAGCCTGCCGCGGTCCAGGGTTCCGTCGGCCTTCACGACCTCAGGGCCGAATTCCTCCACGATCCCGTCATAAGAGAGCCCTCCCGGGTTCATCAGGTCCCTGGCGATATCATCCGCCAGCAGAAGAAAAGCGTGGTGGTCCTGCTCCAGGATGTGCGCGGCCGTGCTTTTGCCGCTCCCGACGCCTCCGGTCAGTCCCAGGATCTTCACAGAATCATTTTGCTTCATACCAGTCGCTTCCTTCCTTGACCGAGACCTCCAGCGGTACGGCCAGGTGCGCGGCGGACATCATCTCTTCCCGCAGGATGTCTGCCACCTGCTCCTTCTCTTCCGCCTTCGCCTCGATCAGCAGCTCATCGTGGATCTGCAGGAGCAGACGCGAGGACAGCTTCTCTTCCCGGAGCCTTCTCGCCACACGGATCATCGCGATCTTCATGATGTCGGCCGCCGTCCCCTGGATCGGGGAATTCATCGCGACACGCTCGCCGAACTGCCTCTGCATGAAATTGGCGGAGGATAATTCCGGGATCGGCCGGATGCGGTGATATAGGGAGGTCACATAGCCCTGCTCCTTGCCCTGCGCCACCAGGCCGTCCAGGAAACGCTTCACTCCGGGATAGGTGGCAAAATAACTCTGGATATACTCTTCCGCTTCCTTGCGGGAGATGCTTAAGTTGTTGCCCAGCCCGAAGGAGCTGATACCGTAGACGATGCCGAAGTTCACTGCCTTGGCGTTGCTTCGCATCTCCGGCGTCACCTCGTCAAACGGCACGTGGAAGACCTTGGAGGCGGTGATCCGGTGGATATCCTGGTCCTGATGGTACGCATCGATCAGAGCCGGGTCTCCGCTCATCGCGGCAAGGATCCGAAGCTCGATCTGCGAGTAGTCGGCATCCACGAAGACACAGCCGTCCGCGGGCACAAAGACCTTGCGGATCTCTCTTCCCAGCTGCACCCTCACCGGAATATTCTGCAGGTTCGGATCGGTGCTGGAGAGACGCCCCGTCGCCGTGATCGTCTGGTGGAAGCTGCCGTGGATCCGCTCGTCGCGCGGGTCGATAAACGCAGCCAGCCCGTCCGCGTAGGTGGACTTTAACTTCGTATACTGCCGGTAATCCAGCACCTTTTCAACGATCGGATGCTCGCATTTGAGCTTCTCCAGCACGTCTGCCGATGTGGAATAGCCGGTCTTGGTCTTCTTCCCGAACGGAAGAAGCAGCTTCTCAAATAAGATCACGCCCAGCTGCTTGGGCGAATTGATGTTAAATGTCTCTCCGGCCAGGTCGTAGATCTCCTGCTCCAGCTGGAGAATCCTTCCGTTCAGCCGCTCTCCGTACCGGCGGAGTGCCTCCCGGTCACAGCGGATGCCTGCGGCCTCCATGCCGTAGAGCACATGGACGAGAGGCATCTCGATGTCGCGGAAGAGGTCCGTCATCCCGAGCGATTCCAGCTTCTCCGAGAGCGCGGGAACCAGGCGGAAGGCCGTCGAGGCCTCGTAGCAGAGGAATCTCGCCGCCTCCTCCGGAGACTTCTCCCAGGCGTCTCTGTCGGATGATTTGCCCAGAAGCTGCTCTCTGGAAGGCTGCGTCAGGCCGTAGTCTGCCGCGACCTCCTCGGCGCGGTAGGAGCCGCGCAGGGGATGGACCAGATAGTCCGCGATCCCGCAGTCATAGAGCGGATCCTTCTCGGACGCTTCGATGTGCCAGAGGAGCTTCTTCACATCCATGCAGGCGATGAGAAGCCCGGAAGCCAGCAGCCCGCCGATCTGCTCCGCAAGATATGAGGCCGTGATCCCGCCCTGAACGGGCAGACAGACGGTCTCCTCTCCGCGGCACAGCGAGAGCGCACAGAGCTGCTCGCGGTCGGCAAGAAGCGACAGCCCGAGCCTTGCGGGACGTTTCAGGAAGAGCGAGGTAAACCATGCATCCGCTTCTTCGGCAGAGACGATGCTTCGGAAGGTCTCCTCCGCCGCGTCGTCGCTTCCCATCCGCCCGTCAAATCGCTTCAGGAAGCTCTGGAAGCCGAGATGCGTGAAGCAGTCGTAGGATTCCTGGTTGTAGAAATCCCGCACCTTTAAGTCGTCCCAGGTCTGCGCAAGATCGCAGTCGGTCTTGATCGTGGCCAGGTCCTTGCTCAGCAGCGCCTGGTCCGCGAACTCCCGGAGATTATTCTGCGCCTTGGGGGGCGTGACCTCGTCCACGTGGGCGATCGCATTTTCCACCGTCCCGAACTCCGCCAGGATCTTGGCGGCGGTCTTCGGGCCGATCCCGGGAACACCGGGGATATTGTCCGAGCTGTCGCCCATCAGGCCCTTCAAGTCGATAATCTGAGAAGGCGTGACGCCAAATGCGCCGATGACCTCCGGTGTGTGGTAATTCTCGATGACCGTCTGCCCCTTCGATGTCTTCGGGAGCCGGACCAGGATCTTGTCCGTGGCGATCTGCAGGAGGTCCCGGTCGCCGGAGACCAGGGTGATCTCTTTGCCGTCCGCCTCTGCCCTCTTCGCGAGCGTCCCGAGGATGTCATCCGCCTCGAGCCCGGCCTTCTCCACGGTCGCGATCTGCATCGCGTGAAGGACCTCCTTCATCACCGGCACCTGCTCCCGCAGCTCCTCCGGCATCGGCTTGCGCGTGCCCTTATAAGCCGCGTATTTCTCATGCCGGAAGGTCGGGGCGTGCACGTCAAATGCCACGGCTAGATAGTCTGGCTGCTCTTCCTCCAGGATCTTAAACAGAATATTGAGGAAGCCATAGACCGCGTTGGTGTGCAGGCCTTCCCCGTTGGTCAGATCCGGCACTCCGTAGAATGCCCGGTGCAGGATGCTGTGACCGTCGATCAATACTACTTTTTCCATGGGAATCTCCGTTCCTGCGGCCCTTTCTGGGGCTGCTGATACGTGCCTCAAGGACACAAAAAGGCTCCCGCCTGATGGGCAGAAGCCTGACAGTACTGCGGATAGTGGGACTTGAACCCACACGAGGTCACCCCCGCGAGATTTTGAGTCTCGTGCGTC
>JAFPYK010000027.1 GCA_017412265.1 Lachnospiraceae bacterium | reverse complement strand
TTCTTTTTGCTATCAGATATTAGTAATTGCAATATTGTCTCACAGAGAGAACAGGTCGTCCAGCGAGATCTGGTTCGTCTTCGGGATATCTCCGAGAACACCCAGCTCTGCCAGTGTATCCGCGATGGTCTGGCTCACCTTCGCCCGCGTCTTGAAATCCTCCACCGAGAGGAAGGGTCCCTGCGCGGCGGCCTCCTTGATACTGTAGGCCGCCGCCTCGCCCAGGCCGTCCACCGAGGTAAAAGGCGGAAGAAGCTTTCCGTCCACGATCTGGAAGTTCACCGCGTCTGAGCGGAACAGGTCGATCGGTGCAAATGTCAGCCCGCGGGCATACATTTCCTGGACCAGCCGCATATCGCCCAGCGTGTCATCCTCCTTCGGGCTCAGCTCATTGGCCCGCCGCTTGTAGTCCCGCAGGTGGTACTCCAGCTTCTCCTTGCCCTGGCACATCAGCTCATAGTTAAATGCCTTCGCCCGGATGGAGAAATACGCCGCGTAGTAGGCCAGCGGATAATAGATCTTGAAGTACGCGATACGCAGAGCCATCATCACGTAGGCCACCGCATGCGCTTTCGGGAACATGTACTTGATGCGCTTGCACGACTCGATATACCAGTCCGGCACACCGTTGTCGATCATCTCCTTCTCCATGTCAGGCGAAAGGCCGCGGCCCTTGCGGACCGACTCCATGATCTTGAAGGCATGTCCCTTCTCGACTCCCTGATAGATCAGGAAGGTCATGATATCGTCTCTCGTACAGATCGCCGTTGACAGCGTACATTTCTTCTGCGCGATAAACTCCTGCGCGTTGTTCAGCCACACGTCCGTTCCGTGGGACAGACCCGAGATCCGGATCAGGTCCGAGAAGCACTTCGGCTTCGTGTCGCGCAGCATCTGCATGACGAAGGAGGTGCCCATCTCCGGGACGCCGAGGCAGCCCAGGTCGCAGTTGTCGATGTCCTCCGGGGAGATCCCCAGAGCCGACGTGTCCTCAAAGAGTGAGAGGATGCCCGGGTCATCCATCGGGATCGTCTTCGCGTCAAGCCCTGTCAGGTCCTCCAGCCGCCGGATCATCGTCGGGTCATCGTGTCCCAGAATATCCAGCTTTAAGAGGTTGTGGTCGATGGAATGATAATCAAAATGCGTCGTGATGATATTGGTTGTCGTATCGTTGGCCGGCCGCTGCACCGGGGTGAAATAATAGATCTCCTCCCCGTGCGGCAGGACCACGATGCCGCCCGGATGCTGGCCGGTGGTCCGCTTGACGCCCACGCACCTGGACGAGAGGCGGTCGATCTCGGCCTTGCGCTTCGTGATGCCGCGCTCCTCGAAATACTTCATCGCGTAGCCGTAAGCCGTCTTGTCCGCCAGCGTGCCGATCGTGCCCGCGCGGAAGGTGTGCCCCTCGCCGAAGATCACCTCGGTGTAGGCGTGCGCGTGGCTCTGGTACTCGCCGGAGAAATTCAGGTCGATGTCCGGCTCCTTGTCGCCGTAGAATCCCAGGAAGGTCTCGAACGGGATATCATGCCCGTCCTTGACCAGCGGCTCCCCGCACACCGGGCAGAGGCGGTCCGGCATGTCGAATCCCGAGCTTCCGGCGAACTTCTTCACCTCCGGGGAATCGAAATCGGAGAAATGACATTTCCTGCAGTAGTAATGCGCCGGCAGCGGGTTGACCTCCGTGATGCCGGACATCGTCGCGACGAAGGACGATCCGACCGATCCTCTCGAGCCGACCAGGTATCCGTCCTCGTTGGACTTCCACACCAGCTTCTGCGCGATGATATACATGACCGCGAAGCCGTTGGAGATGATCGAGTGCAGCTCCTTCTCAAGCCTCGACTCGACGATCTCCGGCAGCGGGTCGCCGTACATCGAATGCGCCTTCGCATAGCAGATCTCCGTCAGCGTCTTGTCCGAATCCTCGATCACGGGCGGGCACTTGTCCGGCCGCACCGGATCGATCACCTCGATGCGGTCGCAGATATCGTTTGTGTTGGCCACGACCACCTCGTAGGCCTTCTCCTCGCCGAGATAAGAGAACTCCTCCAGCATCTCGTCGGTCGTTCGCAGGTACAGAGGCGGCTGGCGGTCGCAGTCCTTATAGCCCTTGCCCGCCTGGATGATGCGCCGGTAGATCTCGTCCTCCGGGTCCAGGAAATGCACGTCGCAGGTCGCGCAGACCGGCTTGCCGTACTGCTCGCCGAGGCGCACGATCTGGCGGTTCAACTCGCGCAGGTCCTCCTCGTTATTGACATTTTCACGCTTCGGGTCATCGATCATGAAGGCATTGTTGCCGATCGGCTGGATCTCGAGATAATCGTAGAATCCCACGATGTCCCGGATCTCCTCGTCGCTTCTGCCCTCCACGACCGCCTGGAACAGCTCCCCGGCCTCGCAGGCGGAGCCTATGATCAGCCCCTCACGGTTCTCCATCAGCAGGCTCTTCGGCACCAGCGGCACCCGGTGGAAATACTTCAGGTGCGCCTCGGAAACGATCTTGTACAGATGAATCCTGCCCAGGTCATTTTTCGCCAGGACGATGCAGTGCGAGGGATGAAGCTGCCGCACGGCCTCCTCCGGAAGCGTCCGGATCTCCTCCAGCTGCGCGAGAGAATCGATGTCGCGGGCGCGGCAGAGGTCCAGCAGGCGCAGGAAGACGCCGACGGTCGCCTCCGCGTCATCTACGGCCCGGTGAGAATGCCCGGGATCCACGCCGAATTCGCGGCAGAGACGCCCCAGGTTGTACCGCCCCAGATGAGGCAGCAGGAATCTCGCCATGCCCAGCGTATCGCAGACCGTGAAGTCATATGCCAGCCCCAGCTGCTTCGCCTTCTCGCGGATGAATCCGGTGTCGAAGCGTGCGTTGTGCGCCACCAGCACAGAATCCCCGATGAACTCGAAAAACTCCGGCAGCAGCTCGCGGATCGTCTTCGCGCCGTGAACCATCTCGTCCGTGATGGACGTAAGCTCGGTGATCCTCGCGGGAATCGGCATCTCCGGGTTCACAAACTCGCTGAACCGCGCGGTGATCACACCGCCCTCCACCTTCACTGCGCCGATCTCGATGATCTGGTCCTCCTGCGCGTTGAATCCGGTCGTCTCCAGGTCGAACACCACATACGAGCCGGAGAAGCCCTGACCCTTCACATTCCAGGCCATCCGGGCCGTATCGTCCACCAGATAGATCTCGCAGCCGTAGATCAGCTTAAACGGCTTCTCGGGCTTGAGCTTCTGCAGCGCGTGAAACGCATTGGTAAATCCCTGGACCACCCCATGGTCGGTGATGGCAAGCGCCGGGTGTCCCCACTTCATCGCCCGCTTCACCAGGTCCGCCTCCTGCACCAGCGCGTCCATATCGCTCATGCAGGTGTGCGCGTGCAGCTCCACACGCTTGACCGGGGCCTCATCCTTCCTCGTCTTCCGGAAGTTCTCGCACTCCTTCATGCCCGCCACGGACGTGAT
The DNA here is from genome assembly GCA_017412265.1 of Lachnospiraceae bacterium. Classification (GTDB taxonomy): domain Bacteria; phylum Bacillota; class Clostridia; order Lachnospirales; family Lachnospiraceae; genus RGIG1588. Next base: position 292 of record JAFPYK010000027.1, on the reverse strand, counting down.
CGAGATCTCCTTCTCATACGTGTCCATCGCCGCGACGCCCTTGATGATGAGGAATTTGCCGGGCTTGACATGGTCCGTCACTTCCTTCGCGGCCTCGGGTTTTAAGAAGAGCTTGCAGGAAATGGAATCCGTATCGTCCGTCACGGTGAATATCACCAGGATCCGTCCGCTCTTGGTCTCCCTCTCCTCCTCGGAGACGACCTCGCCGCGGATGACCACCTCGCCGATCGCGTCCGTGATCTCCCGGATCTCGATCCGTTCTCCCTCGACATTTCTCCCGTAGAAGACGTCC
>JAFPYK010000238.1 GCA_017412265.1 Lachnospiraceae bacterium | reverse complement strand
GTCAAAATCACGGTAGCCGTCTCTCTCGGTATAATAGACGTAACCGCCCGGATCCTGTGCCACATACACCCGGGTGTACCTGGGCTCCAGCACATAGCGGCCCTCCGACACCAGATAGAGCCCGTAGCGGGTTGTAGAGCCTCCGTCCGGAGAGATCGACGTATTCTTCTGTCCGACGGCCAGCGGCCGGGACTTCTTCATCAGCCCCACCGGGCCATCATACATCGCATTTTCAAGCCGGAAAAGCGTTTCCCCGCCCTTGCCGAGCACGACAAACGGTCCGCCGGGCGGCGTGAAGTCATCGTAGATCGGCTTCTCATAGATCACGAACATCTCATCTTCTGAGATCTCGTCCAGAAGCGTCCCCTTGACGGCAGGCGTGCCGGTTGTCTCTTCTTCCTTCGTGGCCGTATCTGCCTCGGCCGTCGTCGTCTCCGGAGCCTTCGTGCTCTCCTCTGCACCCTGTTTCCCGGTGCAGGCCGTGATAGTCAATGTCACCGTCATCAGAAGCAATATCCATTTAATGCGCCGGAACATACCCCGATTCCTCCACAAGCTTCTGGCCCTCCTCCGAGAGCAGCCAGTTAAAGATCTGCCTTGCCGGAGCATCCGCCGGCGTATCCTCGCGGATCACCACATAGAACGGATTGACCAGCCCGTACTCGTCGGTCCGGATCGTATCCGTCGAAGGCATCACACCGTCGACCCCCAGGAACGCAAGCCCCGGGATCTCATACATATTCTTCGCGTAATAGAATACCGAATAGCCGATGGCATCCGCCGTGTTCTGATACGAAGCCACCTCATCCAGGATGCCTCCCATACTGGAGATGATCCGGTTCGTCGGCGCGTCCGCCATCTTCGTGCCCTTCATGATCAGGCTCTCCATCAGAGTCTGGCTTCCGGAGCCTGCCGGCCTCTGAAATGCCACGATCGGCAGGTCCTCACCGCCGACATCCTTCCAGTTGTTGATCTTACCCGCATAGACATCCCTCAGCTGTTCGCTCGTCAGGGACTCCACCGGGTTCTTCTCATTCTTCATGAAGACAAGCGCATCCTTGCCCACAGGCTCAATCAGAAGCTTCACGCCGGTCTGTTCGATATCCTTCAGAGTCTCCGGGCTCGCCTCATAGACGATCAGCAGGTCCGTCTGCCCGTAAGCCAGGTTATAATACGCATTGGTCGTCTTCGAATGGATGATATTGGCCTCCGCCTCCTCCTGAGAGGATCCCGTCGCGAGCATATAGACCGCGTAGGACAGCGGAAGTGTCGCCGTCGAGCCGTCCACTCTCGGATAGGCAGATGCGTCCATGCGGATCGCTTCGGCATCGATCTCTGCCTGCCCGGTGGTCGTCTCCGGAGCCTCCGTGGTGGTCTCCGTCTTCTTCTCCGTCGTCGTCTCCGCGGTTGTGGTCTCCGTGGTCGTCTCCTCCTTCGGAGCCGCGCACCCGATCACAAAGCAGAGGCATAACAGCACTGCAATCGCAGCAAATCGTTTCTTCATCTTCTCCTCCTCACACAAGAGCCGGAATCAGATACGTGAATATACACATGATCGTCGTCGCGAGCAGCAGCCCCAGGCAGACCGCCGGGAACGCCTTGCGGAAACGAATGTCCAGAAGCGACGCAATCAGAGACCCCGTCCAGGCACCGGTGCCGGGAAGGGGGATTCCGACAAATAAAAACAGCCCCCAAAACTCATATTTCCGGATCCTGTCGCTCTTATCCAGCGATTTCTTCTCCAGTTTTTCCACCATAGGCCGGAACGCCTTCGTCTTCTTCAGCCAGCTGAAGATCGGCGTGATGAACCACAGGATAAAAGGCACCGGGATCAGGTTGCCCACGAGGCAGATCGGGATCGCCGTCGTGATCGGCACCTTCAGAAGAGCTGCGGCGATCAGGCCGCCTCTCAGCTCCAGGATCGGAATCATGGAGATCAGGAAGATCGCAGCCTCCGGAGGGATGTTCTTTAAAGTTTCTACCAGATTATTTACCAGCTGATTAACCATAGATTCTCCAAAAGGCGGGCAGGATACCGCCCCGCAGTACCTCTGCCCGCCGAAAACTTACATTCAGGATAATTCCGTTGCTTTCTCTCTGGCCCAGATCAGGTTCTGGATCGGAGTGCCGTCCGGAACCGTGCAGTCCGCGCCGACGATCACGCCGACCTTGCCGCCGTCCGCGATGGTCTTCTCAACCACAGCCTGGATCTCTTCCTTGGTTCCGCAGTGAATGGTGCTGCCCGGCGCCTGGTCAAATCCGGCGATGACGCACTTGTTGTGGAAGTATGCCTTGCCGTCCGCAACGCCGAGGCCCTCTTCGTTGACCGCCCAGTTGAAGACCGTGGTCTCATAGTCGCGGTAAACCGAAAGAATATTGGTACGTCCTCTCCAGCCGCAGATATGAAGGATGTTGTCCTCATGGTACTCTTTGGCCTTCGCGATCAGCTTCTCCTCCGACGGGGAGATATACTTGGTATAGAGATGATCCGGGATCACGCGGCCGCTGTTGCTGACGCTCAGATACAGGCCGTCAAGGCCGGCTTCCGTGAAGACTCTGTCAAGCAGATAGCAGAGGTCGTCGGCGATCACATTCAGAGCATAGACGACAGGCTCCGGATCCTCCAGCAGGAACTGAAGCACCTTGCTCGGATCTACCGT
>JAFPYK010000237.1 GCA_017412265.1 Lachnospiraceae bacterium | reverse complement strand
GCCAGAGCGATATGGATTCCATGATGTATAAGATCGAGGGCGAAGACCTGTACCTGATCGGTACGTCTGAGCATTCGATGATCGGCAAATTCATCGGCCAGCAGCTGAAGGAGGCGGACCTTCCTTACATGCTGACCTCGTATTCGCCTTGCTTCCGCAAGGAGAAGGGTGCGCACGGCATCGAGGAGAGAGGCGTCTACCGGATCCATCAGTTTGAGAAGCAGGAGATGATCGTCGTCTGCAAGCCTGAGGATTCCATGGACTGGTACGAGAAGATGTGGAGATATTCTGTGGAGCTGTTCCGCAGCATGGATATCCCGGTGCGTCAGCTGGAGTGCTGCTCCGGCGACCTGGCGGACCTGAAGGTGAAGTCCTGCGATATCGAGGCGTGGTCCCCCAGACAGCAGAAGTATTTTGAGGTCTGCAGCTGCTCGAACCTGGGCGATGCGCAGGCGCGCCGGCTGAAGATGCGCGTGAAGGGCGCGGACGGCAGGACCTATCTGCCGCACACCCTGAACAATACCGTTGTCGCGCCTCCGAGAATGCTGATCGCGTTCCTGGAGAACAATATGCGCGCGGACGGAAGCGTGGCGATCCCCGAGGTGCTGCGGCCTTATATGGGCGGCATCACGGAGCTGGTCCCGAAGAGATGAAAACAGCTGTTTAGAGAATGTGCAGGGCAGTCCGGGAGATTTCCCGGGCTGCTTTTTTAGAGAACAGAGGATACCAAAGGAGATTGTCGTATGAGTTATTATCTTCTGGCTGATACCATTCAGCCGTGCACGAAGGAAGAGCTGCTTGCGCAGAAGGGCTATAAGTATGTGACGGTGCTGACGGCGCAGGAGTGGGCGCGGGACCGGGACATGTTTGATATGGGGATCGAGCTCGAGCCGCCCACCCGGGACATCCACAACACGAAGGCGGAGGTCAACTACGACTCGCTCACCGGGACGTTCCAGCTGCCGGACCGGGAGCACCTCGACACGAAGGATTACCGCTTCGCCTTCGCGATGGACGAGAAGGGCATCGTCTTCATCGATGAGAGCGGCAAGGTGGAGCAGATGATCGATGAGATCCGGCGCACGAAGCGCTGGCGCCAGCCGAGCCTGGAGCGGTTCCTGTATGATTTCCTGGAGCAGATCGTGGAGCATGACCTGTCGATCATGGAGAAGTACGAGGATGAGCTGAACCAGATCGAGGATAACATCCTGTACGCGGAGGGCCAGGGGGACTTAAGCCGGGTCATCGAGATTCACAACGATATCCGCAAGCTCCTGGTGCATTATGAGCAGATCATCGATATGACGCAGGAGCTGGAGGAGAATGAGAACGGGTTCTTCGACGAGGAGAATCTGCGATACATTCATCTGTTTATGAATCTGATGGTGCGCAGGCACGATTCCGCGGCGTCGCTTCGCGACCACGCGAGCCAGGTGCGGGACCTCTATCACGCGCAGCTGGAGGTGCGGCAGAACCGGATCATGACGCTTCTGACCGTGATCACTACGATCTTTATGCCGCTGACGCTGATCGTCGGCTGGTACGGGATGAATTTCCGGTATATGCCGGAGCTGGAGTGGCGGTTCGGCTATATCACGGTGATCGTCGTGAGCCTGGTCGTCGTGATCGCGTGCCTGGTGTTCTTCAAGAAGAAGAAATGGCTGTGAGAAAATGAGCATGAAAAAAGCTGCCGGGGCTTTCAGGGCCTCGGCAGCTTTTTTGCACAATAATAATTTACCGGCGGATCGCGTTCAGCATCAGGCTCTCTTCTTCGGGCTCGATGGAGACGAAATCGATGTTGACACTTGCGCCGTTCTCGGCCTCCATCAGATCGAAGGCGACGTATTTGGCAAGCTCTTCGTTGAAGTAGAGGAACGGCTTCTGGGAGTTGAGCTTCTGCGGATCCATCATCAGGTAGCCGGCCTCATCCAGGACAGGCACGTAGGCGTCGAGGAACTTCTCGGCCTCGGCGCGGTTCTTAAACGGCTGGAAGACCTGGAGGTTGAGGCCCTTGAATCCGCTGATCTCGTAGTAATAGCCGGTGAGATTGCGGGAGCCGATGTCTCCGTGCACGTTGGCCTCGGGGATGCCGTGCTCCTTGATCAGGGCATTGACCTGCTCGGCCGTGAGGCTCTTCTCGTTCTTGAACTCGAGAAGCACGGTGTTGTCTTCACCCCAGGTGGTGCGGAAGATGACGAAGCCGTTGGGGGATTCGTATCTTAAGTCGTCCTCGCCCGGAGCGAAGGAGGAGATGAAGCCCTTCTTCGCAAGCTTATTGCCGTAATCCTTCCAGTAGGCTTTGGCTGCGTTCGCGTCTTCGTAGCTCAGGACCATGGGCATATAGAGATCATAGTTGAAGAAATAGGCCCAGCCCTCGGTCTGGGCGGCCGAGTGGTCGGTGGCGGTCCATCCGGTGAAGACGTCCGTCTCCGGCAGGGCTTCGAAGCCGTTCTCCACGAGAACCTCGCTGATGGCGGCCTGTCCTTCGTATACGGGATCATCGTGATAGAGCCCGCCGTCCAGCACAAAGCCGTTGTCGAAGTACGGATAGAGCTCCGCGTAGCTGCGGTAGTCTTCCCTTAAGAGAAGGCGGTAGACGTTCACGGAGGAGCCGTCCTCCAGCTCGACCGGAACCTCCTGGAAGCCCTTGCTCAGAAGCATCGCCTTGTAGTCCTCCAGATCCTTCTCGGTTCCGTGAGCGTCGATGATCCGGACCTCCGTGCGCTGGTCATAGGCATCGGGGTCGAAGTTCAGGGCGTAGCTGGCAAATGCCGGGAACGGAACCGCAGTGGTGCCGAAATCGCGCATGAACACGTTGTCCAGCATCGCGATGTCGTCCGACGTCCAGGCGTTTCTGGTCGGCGGATAGGTCGGGGAGCTGATCCATTTCTCGATGCGGGGATCGCTCTTCGCGGCGTCGAACTGCAGGGTCAGGTCCAGATCGTCGTAGTAGATGCGGGCCGCCTCGTTGTCCGGGATCACCGCGGTGAAATGTACCGAGGTGGGGTCCGGGGCATCCATGACCATGTGCACTTCTTCGCAGCGGCTCAGCGCAAACGGGCCGTAGCCGCCCAGGCTTAAGAGGGTCCGCTTGACGTTCTCATCGTTGGAGGTGAACTCCAGGATATTGTCGACATTGTTGTAGAAGAGATCCCACATATTGCCGCCGGACAGGGTGATCCAGCTGTTGGGCAGGACGGAGGCCGCGGCGTCGATGGCCTTCTCCGTGGAGACGAAGGTGATGTCGTACATGGAGGTCTCGTCCAGGGTGCCCGCGAAGGTCTCGCCTTTCACGGTCATATAGGCGTATGATTCGAGGCCGGAGTCCTCGCTGTAGGTGAAATACACCTGCTCCGGCGAGTAGACGACCGTATCGAGGTTGTCCTCGACATCGATCAGATAGTTACCTTCCTGGAGCCTGCGGACGAAGCTGTCCATGACGTAGGCGGCGTCGATCTCGGGCTCGGTCTCGGCCTCAGTGGTGCTCATCTGTGTGGTGCTCTCGGTAGTGGCGAGAGCTTCTGTCGTCGTGTCGTGATCGCCTCCGTTTTTCGCGCAGGAGGCGCAGAAAGCAAGCAGACAAAGAGCCAGCAGTAATGCAAAAATCCTGATTCTCTTCATGTGTTTTCTCCGATCATACTATGCTGCCGAAGCAGCAGTTTATTTGTTTAAATAATTATATGAAAGCCCGATTTATTTGTCTATAACCAGATTGGTGATTGATGACGGTTGTGTACTGTAGTATATAATACAATTACAAAAGATTCCGGGGTTGACTGGGCTGTTCTTCCTGCTCTGTCTGGTGCATACAAGGAGGACGAGGAGAGACCGGATGTGAGGGGGAAAGCGAATATCATAGGGCCTGATTGAGGCAGAAGAAAGAAGGAACTCCATCCGGAAGATGGGGTTCCTTTTTGTGTAGAGGTGGCGGTCAGAAGCGACAGCTCGCTGACAGAAGCCGGAATTTGCTTAGCAAAACTGGAAATATACCCGGGGATGGGATATAATAGAAAGGGTATGTATGCCCGCAGAGTTCGTGATTAGCTGCGGGTAAATGAGTAAAGACCGGCTGTGCAGGCAAGTTATGATAAGCATGAGCGAAAGGAGGAGCGATGGATCCGTATATCAACAAAGCAAACCTCGAAATCGATGCCTCTTATTATAACCTTCTTGACATCCGGTCATTTGCATTGATGCTCAAAGATCCCTCGTACTGCTACAAGTTCTATTGGCTTGAGGCGATCGTCAACCTGATATCCGAAGGGGTCACAGAGACAACATTTAACGAAATCATCGACGAAATGATCTGCAGCGCCTGGTATTCGGTCCGGGAATTTCACATTCATCTGAGCGGACTCGGGGAGGGCGGATCGGTGCGCGACGGCCTGGAGCGGGCGATCCTCCGGCTCTCTGAGCTCAGCGATCTCCCGGCCAACGCTTCCAAAACAGAGATCAAAAACGAAATCCTTCGTCACAACGCGGAGCTGTGTCAGGCAAAAGAACAGCTGACTCATATGGTGCCTTACCGGGCGTTGGCGGGGTTCTTCGCCAATGCCGGCGAGATCGTCCCCTGGGATTCGATTCGCCGGATGACCGCATATATCGAGCGATTCAACTCCGAATTCACCGTGCTTCCGTACACATTTGGGGCAAGCCGGAAACTAGATAAAGAAGTCCGGTTTCATCCGGAATGGATGCGCATGATTCAGGACCATACGGTCTCCATCCTGGGGTGGATCCAATATGAGAAGGTGAAATGGCTTCAGAACAACAATCCGGAGGTGCCGGGCCTGGTATACAAGCTGGCTCCGATGGATGAAAAGATGCGGAGACTGGGCAAGGTCAGAAAGCTGTGGGAAGGTGTGTTGGAGTGCTGCGAGATCCGCGACATCTTCACCAATGAGCTGGTGCAGCCAAAGCGGTACGATATCGATCATTTTATCCCGTGGTCCTTTGTCATGAATGACGAACTCTGGAACCTGATGCCCATGGATTCGTCTCTGAATTCATCAAAGAGCAACAAGCTGCCGCTCTGGGACCCGTTCTTCCGGAAGTTTTCCGGCAATCAGTTCGCACTGTATCAACTGATCCAGGAAAAGCCCGGGATTCACAAACTGTATGAGAGCTGCTGGCGCGACAATCTTCACTCGATCTGGGCCGGACAGGAGCTGTACCGGCCGGGGAATACCAGAGAGACGTTCGATGCGATCCTGCAGACAAATATGCAGCCGATCTATGAATCGGCTAAGAGGCAGGGGTATGAGGTTTGGATGAGGTAAAGGGCTGCAGAAAAAGGCGCTTTACTTCGCTTGCGAGGAAACTAATGAGCAGTCATTTTTACACCAATTATTCTGAGACAAAATTCATCGACAAACTGAAGAGAAATATAGACGTGTGTCAGGCATTCTATTTCTCTGTCAGTTTTATCAAGAAGCCTGGACTGCGTCTTCTTGCATCTAATATTGAGGCCGCAGTTGCTCGTGGAGCGCGTGGGCAGCTGATTACCTCCACATATCAGAATTTCACGGATATCGAGTCGCTGCAGTTTTTCTATGATCTGCAGACGCGTTATCCGGATCGTTTCATGTGCAGGCTGGACCGGGAGTGCTTTCACGACATCCAGGGGAACGCGGTTGGCTTTCATTCCAAGGGATATCTGTTCGAGTTTGCGGACCATAATGAGTTGTTGGTGGGCTCGTCGAATATCACGGTTTATGCGCTGCTGAAGAATATTGAGTGGGATGTGTCCGTGATTGAGGAAGGGGACGGACAGACCTACATATCTGCGAAGGCAGAGTTTGATTCGTTGTGGGATCAGACGCTGCCTCTTTCTCGTGAGCTGATCGATGAGTACAGGACCAGGCTGTATTATTCCATTGAGCGATGGGATATGGATTATAACATGGCAAATGCGGAGGTCAAGCCCAATTATATGCAGCGGAGAGCGCTCAAGGAGCTCAACCGGGTGCGCGCGATGGGTGCCTCAAGAGCTTTGATCACGGCTTCCGCGGGCTCTGGCAAGACATTTCTTGCTGCGTTTGATGCTCTGAACTTCGGGCCCAAGAGACTTTTGTATATCGTGCATGAAGGATCGATCCTTATGAAATCCTACGAGACATTTCAGCGGGTCTTCGGCAGCGACCGATCTTATGGTGTCTTCAACGGAGAGTACAAGGAGCAGGATGCGGAGTTCGTGTTCTCCACGAATGTGACCATGGCGAACTCCCTGGAGCTCTTTGACAGGCATTCATGGGATTATATCATCATCGATGAGTGCCATCATGCCACAGCTGAGACGTATCGCAAGATCATCCAGTACTTTGAGCCACAGTTTCTCCTCGGAATTACGGCGACTCCGGAGCGTATGGACGGAG
>JAFPYK010000236.1 GCA_017412265.1 Lachnospiraceae bacterium | reverse complement strand
GGCTGCAGGACATACGAACGGATCTGGTTGCCCCAGCCGATGTCCTTGACCTCGCCGCGGATCTCCGCGGCCGCCTCGGCATTCTCCTGCACCTTCAGCATATACAGCTTGGACTTTAACATCTGCATGGCCTTCTCTTTGTTCTGGAACTGAGAACGCTCATTCTGGCAGGTCACGACGATGCCCGTCGGGAAATGCGTGATGCGGATGGCCGAAGACGTCTTGTTGATGTGCTGGCCGCCCGCGCCGCTGGAACGGTAGGTATCGATGCGGATATCGTCGTCCTTGACCTCGACGTCCAGATCCTCCTCGATCTCCGGCATCACGTCGCAGGAGACGAAGGACGTCTGCCGCTTGCCCTGCGCGTTAAAAGGCGAGATCCGAACCAGCCGGTGCACACCGTGCTCGCTCTTGAGATGCCCGTAGGCCTTGTCGCCGTTGATCTGCATCGTGATGGACTTGATGCCCGCCTCGTCGCCGTCTAAGAAGTCCAGAATCTCGATCTGGTAGCCCTTCTTCTCGGCCCAGCGCTGGTACATCCGGGAGAGCATCCCGGCCCAGTCGCAGCTCTCCGTGCCGCCCGCACCCGCGTGCAGCGTCAGGATCGCGTTATTATCGTCAAATTCACCGTTGAGCAGCGTGTTGATCCGCAGGTCGTCCAGCTCCGCCGCGAACGACTCCAGCTCCGCCTGGACCTCCGGGACCAGAGAAGCGTCATTCTCCTCATTGCCCATCTCAATCAGGACCTCCAGGTCCTCATAGCGGCCCTTCAGCGCCTCATAGCCGTCCACAACGCTCTTCAGCGACTTCAGCTCCTTCATGTAGTCCTGCGAACGCACGGGATCCTCCCAGAAATCCGGGGCCTCCATCGTGTTCTGCAGCTCCTGGATCTTCAGCCGCTTATTCTCCAGGTCCAGCTGATCTCCCAGCTCCGCCAGCGGCTGCTCATAGCTGCCCAGTTTTAATTTCGCCTGATCAAATTCAATCATAATCCATCAATCTTTCTATCTCGTATTACTTCAGAGCCTCAGATTCACAATGCCGCGCATCGATTACTTTCTGCCGTGGCAGAACTTGTATTTCTTGCCGGATCCGCAAGGGCAGGGATCGTTGGGCATGATCTTCTTGCCTTCCCGGCGCTTCGGCTCGCGCACCGCGCTGTCATCCTTGTTGGTGCCGGTCGCCTTGGCCACCTGCTCACGCTCCACCTTCTGCTCGATGTTCATCCGCATCAGGATCGCCACGGTCTCCTCGGCGATGTTCTCGGTCATCTCCTCGAACATATCAAAGCCCATGAACTTGTACTCCTGCACCGGATCACGGTTGCCGTACGCCTGCAGGCCCACGCCCTGGCGCAGCTGGTCCATGTTGTCGATGTGCTCCATCCATTTGCGGTCAATCGACCGGAGCAGGACGGTACGCTCTCTCTCACGCAGGTACTCCGGATCCGGGAACAATGCCTCCTTCACCTCGTAGATATGCGTGCACTCTTCCTTCAGCCGCTGCATCAGCTGCTTCTTCTTCTCGCCCGGCTGCGCGGTGATCTCCTCCAGCGGGAAGATCGTGCGCATGTTCTGGTTGAGGGACTCCATATCCCACTCCGACTGGTCGTCGTCGCCGATCGAGATATTCACCTTGCGCTCCACGGTATCGCCGATCATGCGGATGATCACATCGCGCATGCTCTCGCCCTCGAGCACCCGGCGCCTCTCATCATAGATGATCTCGCGCTGCTCGTTGTTGACCTGGTCATATTCCAGCAGATGCTTACGGGTATCGAAGTTGTTGCCCTCAATCCGCTTCTGCGCGGTCTCGATCGCGTTCGAGAGCATCTTGTGATGCAGCTCCTCGCCCTCGGGCACGCCCATCGTGTTAAATATGCTCAGCATCCGCTCCGAACCGAACAGACGCATCAGGTCATCCTCCAGAGAGATGTAGAACTTCGACTCACCGGGGTCGCCCTGACGTCCGGAACGTCCGCGCAGCTGGTTATCGATACGCCTCGACTCATGACGCTCCGAGCCGATGATCCGCAGACCTCCGAGCTCCGGCACGCCCTCGCCCAGCTTGATATCCGTACCACGGCCGGCCATGTTCGTCGCGATCGTGACCGCGCCCTTCTGTCCGGCATCCGCCACGATCTCCGCCTCCAGCTCATGGAACTTCGCGTTCAGCACCTTATGAGGGATATGTCTGCGGTTGAGCATCCGGGAGAGCTCCTCCGAAGCCTCGATGGTGATGGTACCCACCAGCACCGGCTGCCCGCGGCGGTAAGCCTCCTCCACGGAATCGCAGATCGCATTCAGCTTCTCATGACGCGTCTTGTAGACCGCGTCCTCATGATCCTTACGGATCACCGGCACGTTCGTCGGAACCTCGATGACATCCATGTTGTAGATCTCACGGAATTCCTGCTCCTCCGTCAGCGCCGTACCGGTCATGCCGGCCTTCTTCTCATACTTGTTAAAGAAGTTCTGGAAAGTAATCGTCGCGAGCGTCATGCTCTCGCGCTTAACCTTCACATGCTCCTTCGCCTCAATCGCCTGATGCAGGCCGTCCGAATACCGTCTGCCGGGCATAATACGTCCGGTGAACTCATCGACGATCAGCACCTGGTCATCCTTCACCACATAATCCTTGTCGCGGAACATCAGATAATTCGCCCGCAGGGCCAGGATCGTGTTGTGCTGGATCTCCAGATACTCCGGATCCGCGAGGTTCGGGATGTGGAAGAACTGCTCGACCTTCGCCACGCCCTGCGCGGTCAGGTTCACACTCTTCTCCTTCTCATTTACGATGAAGTCGCCCGTCTCCTGGGAATCCTCCTTCATGATCAGGTCCATCTTCGAGAGCTCCTTCTCGGTACCTCTCTGCAGCTGTCTCGCCAACATATCGCAGGCCTCATAGAGCTTCGTGGACTTGCCGCTCTGGCCGGAGATGATCAGCGGCGTTCTCGCTTCATCGATCAGGATCGAGTCCACCTCATCGATGATCGCATAGTGCAGGCCCCGCAGAACGAGCTGCTCCTTGTAAATGACCATGTTGTCACGCAGGTAGTCGAAACCGACCTCGTTGTTCGTCACATAAGTGATATCGCAGGCATAAGCCTCCCGGCGCTCGTCGCTGTCCATCGAGTTGAGCACCACGCCCACGGTCAGCCCCAGGAACTCATGGATCTGTCCCATCCACTCCCGGTCACGCTTGGCCAGGTAGTCATTGACCGTGACCACATGGACGCCCTTGCCCTCCAGCGCGTTCAGATACGACGGCAGCGTCGCCACCAGCGTCTTACCTTCACCGGTCTTCATCTCAGTGATACGCCCCTGATGCAGGATCACACCGCCGATCAGCTGCACACGGTAGTGCCTCTGGTGAATGGTTCTCTTGGCCGCCTCACGCACAGCCGCGAACGCTTCCACCAGCAGGTCATCCAGCGTCTCGCCCTGTGCCAGTCTATTCTTAAATTCTGTTGTCTTGCCCCGCAGCTCCTCATCCGTCAGCTGCTCATATTCCGGCTCCAAAGCCTCGATCTGGTCCACGATCGGATAGATCAGCTTCAGCTCCCTCTGGCTGTGGGTACCAAATAACTTGGTGAAAAATCCCATTCGAGATCCCTCCTGTACCTTACTTCCGAATATTGAAACTCTGAGTGTAGCACACACAGAATATATTTTATCACAGATTGTGACATTAGGCAATTGTTTCATATCCGCAGGGCAGGCGGCCCCGGACTCGCATGACGCTATGAATGGATGACTCTCCTCCTGGCCGACATCACTCTTCTCCACTCACACAGGCTTCCTCTCCTCATTAATGGATGACTCTCGCTCGTAAACCCGTACCATTTTCAAGGACAACTTCGCTGTATTTTTGAGTGTTAATCGTGCAGCATGAATTCCGGATATTTTCCTTCCGTGAGGAAGGTATAGTACTCAGAGGGAGACATCTTTTTCAGTCCCATCTGATACCGTT
>JAFPYK010000235.1 GCA_017412265.1 Lachnospiraceae bacterium | reverse complement strand
TCCTCCTCACAGGTGCACTCGAACACCTCTTCCGCGGCCGAAACCACGACCGAGGAGACCACGGAATCTGCCGCAGCCGTCTCGACTCAGACCTCTTACCAGGATGAGAACATCACGGTCAATCTGACCGAGTACCGCGTAGAAGACACCACGGTCTACGTCGCAGACGTCACTCTCTCCTCCGCAGAATATCTGCAGACCGCCTTCGCACAGAACGCCTACGGGCGAAATGTCACGGCCAAGGTCTCTGACATGGCCAAGAGCGCCGGGGCCATTCTCGCGATCAACGGTGACTATTACGGAGCCCGCCAGAGCGGCTACGTCATCCGGGACGGCGTCCTCTACCGCTCCGCTGCCGCGAAAAACCAGGAGGATCTCGTGATCTACGCGGACGGGCATTTCGAGATCATCAATGAGAGCGAGATCACCGCGCAGGAGCTCATCGACGCCGGCGCACAGACCGTCCTCTCCTTCGGCCCGGGCCTCGTCATCGACGGCGAGATCAGCGTCACCGCGGACGAAGAGGTCGGCAAGGCCATGGCCAGCAATCCCCGGACCGCCATCGGAATCATCGATGACCTGCACTATGTCTTCGTGGTCTCCGACGGCCGCACCGGCGAGAGCGAGGGCCTGAGCCTTCAGCAGCTCGCGGTCTTCATGCAGTCCCTGGGCTGCACGCAGGCCTACAACCTGGACGGAGGCGGCTCCTCCACGATGGTCTTCCGGGGCAGCCTCATCAACAATCCTACCACCAGCGGCAGCAGCACAAAAGAAAGGAGTGTGAGTGACATTGTCTACATTGGATACTAAATACAACCGCAGGATCTACCTGCAGGCAGCCCTCCGCTGGCTGCTCCTGTCCCTGGGAGTCGTACTCTTCTCCGCGGTCTATGAATTCTTTAGCCACGGCGTGTACTCCCCCTATATGCTCTATGCATTTGTCTTCCCGCTGGCAGGAGGCGCCCTCCCGGCCCTCCTGGTCGCCCTGCGGAGCAAGGGATTCTTCCCCGGCGAGGCGGCCCGCAGCCTCTACCAGAGCGCACTCGCCACACTCACCGTCGGGAGCCTGTTCGCCGGAGCACTCGAAATCTACGGGACCGCAAGCCCCCTGACCATCATCTACTGGATCGCCTCCGGCCTGCTTCTTACAGCAGCCCTGATCGCAGTGATCACGCAGCGCCGGCGCTTCGTGGAAGAGATATCGTAAATGTAAAGCCTGTATTCGCAGACAGTTCGGCTGCCGCGCATGCGAATACAGGCTTCATTTCTTGCTTCTCAGAGAATAAATCGAGAATCCTTCTCCCCCTTACCTCCGCCATTTTCTCCCCTTTGTCAACAAAAAACACCTGTATTCGCAAACGATTCGGCTTGCCGCGCATGCGAATACAGGTGTCTTTTCTTTTCTCTCAGCCCTGCAGCCCGTTCGACTGCCGGATCATATCTTCCACTACGATGTCGTAGATCTCGCCGACGGTGCTGCAGTACTCCAGCACCTTCCACGGCTCATTGGTGTGGAAATGAATCTTCACCAGATCCTCATCTCCCGCCGCAATCAGGGAATTGCCCTCGAAATGCTCCGTGATGTAGTCTGCGATCTCATCCTCGTCCAGATCCCGGTCTCTCCGGTCGATCAGAAGCTGCGTATCATACCGATAAGCAAACTGATCGTCTCCCGCGTCGATATTTACAAAATCAGCCATGTCCTCTCTCCTCACATCTCACCAGTATTCATCCCGGTATTCAAAGCTGCGGCTTCCCTCCACCGGGATCGTACACCGCACGATCCGGTCGATCGAGATCCACCGCCCGCGCTCGATCAGCCGAAGCATCTCCTCGATCGCCCGCGGCGTCCCTTCCGCCTCCAGCTCCACCGAGCCGTCCCCGCGGTTTCTCACATATCCGGTCACATCGCAGCTGCGGGCCGCCTGCATGGCCCGGTACCGGAATCCGACCCCCTGCACATGCCCGTAGAAGAAGAAATGCTCCCGGACGACTCTCTTCTGTTCCATCATCATTCCCTGCCTGTCCAGCAATACGTGCAGAGCTTCTCCTCCGGCATGCCGACCGCTGCCAGCATATCATCCAGCCGGTTGTAGCGCAGCGTCGTGAAGTTCTGCCGTTTCCCGATCTCCTCCACCATCTGTGCGTACTCCGGCGTATCCGGATCTGCATACCGCGAGACCGTCTCCTGCGTCTCCTGTCCGCCCTCCAGATCATGGATCACCCGGCGTGCAAAAAGCTCCATCTCTGACGTCGAACGCGAGAAATTGATATATTTGCAGCCATACAGGATCGGCGGGCAGGCCGGGCGCACGTGGACCTCCTTCGCACCTGCGTGGTAGAGGTACTCTGTCGTGTCGCGCAGCTGCGTCCCGCGCACGATCGAATCGTCGATCAGCAGCAGGCGTTTGTCCTCGATCAGGTTGTGCACCGGGATCAGCTTCATGCGGGCGATCAGGTCACGCTTCGTCTGAATCGTAGGCATAAACGACCTCGGCCAGGTCGGCGTATACTTGATAAAGGGCCTGGTAAACGGAATCCCCGACTCATTTGCATAGCCGATCGCGTGGGCCGTGCCCGAATCCGGCACGCCGGCCACCGCATCGATCGCGACCCGGTTCAGGCCGTCCCGCTTCGCGAGCAGGCTTCCGCAGCGCATCCGCATCTCTTCCACGGAGACGCCCTCATACGAAGAAGAAGGATACCCGTAATACACCCAGAGGAAGGTGCAGATCCGCATCTTCTCCCCCGGCTTCACAAGCGACGTCACGCCCTCCGGCGTCATCACGGCGATCTCTCCCGGCCCAAGCTCCCGGTAATCCGCATACCCCAGATTCAGATACGCAAATGACTCAAAGCTCGCGCAGAACCCGTTCTCCTTCCTGCCGATGACCAGCGGTGTCCGCCCGTAGCGATCCCTCGCAAGATAAATCCCCTTCGGCGTGAGCAGAAGGATCGTCATCGACCCATCGATCAGCCTCTGCGCGTTCTGCAGGCCCTCGACCAGGTTCTCACACTCATCGATCAGAGACGCCACCATCTCCGTCGCATTCACTTCCCCGGAGCTCATCTGCTGAAAATGAATCCCTCGCCGCTCCATCACCCGGCGGCAGAGCTCATCCATATTGTTGATCTTGCCGACCGTCG
>JAFPYK010000234.1 GCA_017412265.1 Lachnospiraceae bacterium | reverse complement strand
TGGTGAAGTTTATGAACCTTCCGGATCCGCGGTTTACGTACCGCCGGGCTGCGACGTCGTCTTCGCTGGCACCGCTCAACGCGGCAATGGCGGTCGACGTGGCGAGGCCGTTCCTGAAGGAGGGGGCCCGTGTGCTGGACCCGATGTGCGGGAGCGGGGTGCTTCTCGTGGAGCGGATGAAGGCTCTGGGGGCGGACACGCTCTACGGGCTGGACGTGAGCGGCGAGGCGATCCGCGCGGCGGAAGGGAATCTGAAGAACGCGGGGCTGTTCGCTCACCTGGTCCGCCGGGATTTCCGGGATTTTACGCATGAGCATTTATTTGACGAAGTGATCACGGACTTCCCGGTGCTGCGCGGGGCGCAGACGAAGCCGGAGCTTGTCCGTCTGTACCGGGATTTCTTCCGGAAGATGCCGGAGCTTGTCAGAGAGGGCGGGCTTCTGGTATTGTATACACACGATCTGGACCTGGTGCGCCGGGAGAGCCAGAGAGATTATCGTATCCTGCGGGTGTTTGAAGTCTCCAGGAGAGAGAACTGTCATATTGTCATCCTGCGAAAGGGAGAGAGAGCGTGAGTGAGCGCGGCTGTCAGGCGCGCTCCGGATTGAGAGGTTATTATGGGAAAAAGATATGAGATCCAGCTGACCAGGGGAGATATGTTCCGGTTCCAGCTTCGCCACACGTACACGTCGATCGCGGGCATCGTGACGGTGCTCCTGAGCCTGGTGGGCGTATATATGCTTGTCTCCAAATGGAACGTCGCCACGGACACATACAAGATCGCGCTGCTCTTTGTCGCGCTCTATGCGCCGGTCGTGGAGCCGGTGCGCCTGTTCCTGCGCGCGGCGCAGCAGGTGAAGTCTCCGACTCTCGCCAAGGCGATCGGCTATGAGTTCGAGGAGGAGGGCGTGATCCTGACGCAGGATACGGACCGCGTGGTCATCCCGTGGGAGAGAGTCAGCAAGATCATCCCGACCAGGAGCGCGATCTACATGTACCTCGACAAGGTGCGCGGGTACATCCTGCCGGTGAGGAACCTGCAGGGCGATGAGCAGAAGATCGCGGACTATATGATGCGCATGAGGGAGGCTCATAAGGAATGAGTCAGAAGTGTTACGAGACATTTTCCGCGAAGGAGACCTATGCTCTCGGGAAATGTATGGGCGAGAGAGCGGTTCCGGGCACCCTGATCTGCCTGAACGGGGATCTGGGCACCGGCAAGACCGTCTTCACGCAGGGGTTTGCCGCCGGGCTCGGCATCACGGAGCCGGTGACCAGCCCGACATTCACGATCATTCAGGAGTATGACGAGGGACGGCTGCCCTTCTATCATTTCGACGTCTACCGTATCGGGGACCCCGAGGAGATGGAAGAGATCGGGTACGAGGATTATTTCTTCGGCGAGGGCGCCTGCCTGGTGGAATGGGCGGAGCTGATCGATGAGCTGATCCCGGAGGACGCGGTGAGGATCCGGATCGAGAAGGATCCCGCCCGAGGATTTGATTACAGAAAGATTGAGATCTGCGAGGTGGACAAATGAAAGTGCTGGCATTGGATTCTTCGGGCCTGGTCGCGTCCTGCGCCCTGCTGGAGGATGACCGGCTCCTGGCAGAGTACACGGTGGACTATAAGAAGACGCATTCACAGACACTGCTTCCGATGGTGGATGAGATCTGCCGCATGACGGAGACGGATCCGGCGGAGATCGGGGCGGTGGCGATCGCCGGCGGACCGGGGTCATTTACGGGGCTTCGGATCGGGGCCGCGACCGCGAAGGGACTGGGGCTGGCGCTTCAGGTGCCGGTGATCCCCGTGCCGACCGTGGACGCGATGGCTTACGGGCTCTGGGGGGCCTCCGGGCTGGTATGCCCGATGATGGACGCGCGGAGGAACCAGGTCTATACCGGGTTCTACCGGTTCGCGGACGGAGCGATGGAGGTCGTGAAGGAGCAGTGGGCGGAGGACGTGGAGGAGCTCGCCCGGCAGTTAAATGAGATGGGCGAGCCGGTGACGTTCCTCGGCGACGGTGTGCCGGTCTACCGGAAGAAGCTGGACGCGCTTCTTACGGTGCCCGCGCAGTACGCGCCTCTTCACCTGTCGAGGCAGAGGGCCGCAAGCGTGGGAGCGCTCGCGATGACCTACCCGGCGGAGCGCGCGGTGAGTGCGGATGCATTTCGCCCGATCTACCTGCGCAAATCGCAGGCGGAGCGGGAGCGCGAGGCGGGCATCCACACGAAGGGGAGTATGTATGACTGAGACGGACTTTCTGATGTTCCGGCCGATGTTCCCCGGAGACCTGCCGAGGGTTCTTGAGATCGAGGAGGCAAGCTTCTCCGATCCCTGGAGCGAGGCGGGATTTGCGGACGCGATGAAGGCCCCGGGGGCGATGTGCACCGTCGCTGCGAGGGGTGAGAAGATCGAAGGCTATGCGATCTTCTATACGGTGATGGATGAAGCGCAGCTGCTGAATGTCGCGATTGCGCCGGAAGCCCGCGGGCAGAAGATCGGCGAGAGGATGCTTGTCATCGCGATGCAGAAGCTCGAGATGCGGGGGATCCGGCACTTCTACCTGGAGGTGCGCGAGAGCAACGAGGCCGCGCGGGCCTTATACACGAAGATCGGTTTCGGCGAGGACGGAATCCGCAGGGATTTCTACGAGAAGCCGAGAGAAGACGCGGTCCTGATGTCATTTCATGTGGCAGAGGACTGAGAGAAGAGACAGGAAGATGGATTTATGTTAGATGTATGTTTGCTTGGGACCGGGGGCATGATGCCGATTCCGGGGAGGTGGCTGACCTCCTGCATGATGCGCTGCAACGGCAGCAGTCTGCTGATTGACTGCGGCGAGGGCACGCAGATTGCGATCCGGGAGAAGGGGTGGAGCTTCCATCCCATCGACGTGATCTGCATCACGCATTTTCACGGCGACCATATCAGCGGGCTGACGGGCCTTCTGCTGTCCATGGGCAATGCGGAGCGCACGGAACCGGTGACGGTGATCGGTCCGAAGAACATCGAGCGGGTGGTCAATTCGCTGCGCGTGATCGCGCCGGAGCTGCCGTTTGAGCTGAAGTTCCTGGAGATTGAGGGACCGGAGGACGATTTCGTCATCAACGACTATCATATCCACGCGTTCGCGGTGGCGCACCGGGTGACCTGCTACGGGTACACGGTGACGATCGAGCGGGCGGGCAAATTCGACCCGCAGAGGGCGCAGGAGAATGAGGTGCCGTTAAAGTGCTGGAACCGGCTGCAGAAGGGCATGACCGTCGAGGAGGACGGGCGGGTCTTCACGCCGGATATGGTGCTGGGGCCGCCGAGACGAGGGCTGAAGGTCACGTACTGCACGGATACGAGGCCGGTGCCTTCGATCGTGAGAAATGCGGCGGGGGCGGACCTGTTCATCTGCGAGGGCATGTACGGTGAGCGGGAGAAGACGGCCAAGGCCATCGAGCACAAGCATATGACCTTCATTGAGGCCGCGAAGCTCGCGAGGGAAGCGCAGCCGAAGGAGATGTGGCTGACGCATTACAGCCCGGCCCTTACCAGGCCGAAGGAGTTCCTGCCGGCGGTGCGGGAGATCTTCCCTGCCGCGAAGTGCGGGAAATGCGGGATGACCGCGGAACTTCAATTTACGGACGAGGATGAGCAATGATGACGGATCAAGACGTTAAGATTCTTGCGATTGAATCTTCTTGTGACGAGACGGCTGCCGCGGTTGTGGTCAACGGGCGGAAGGTGCTCTCGAACGTGATTTCATCGCAGATTGACATTCACCGGCTCTACGGAGGCGTGGTGCCGGAGATCGCCTCGCGGAAGCACATCGAGAACATCAACGGTGTGATCGGTGAGGCTCTCGCGCAGGCGGGCATGAGCCTGCAGGATGTGGACGCGGTGGCCGTGACGTACGGGCCGGGGCTCGTGGGCGCGCTGCTGGTCGGAGTCGCCGAGGCGAAGGCGATCGCATTTGCCGCGAAGAAGCCGCTGATCGGCGTGCACCATATCGAGGGGCATGTCTCGGCCAACTATATCACGCACCCGGACCTGGAGCCGCCGTTCCTCTGCCTGATTGTCTCGGGCGGACACACGCACCTGGTGGTGGTGCGCGACTACGGCGAGTATGAGATCATCGCGCGCACCAGAGATGACGCGGCGGGCGAGGCCTATGACAAGGTAGCCAGGGCGATCGGCCTGGGCTATCCCGGCGGGCCGAAGGTGGATAAGCTAGCGAAGGAAGGCAATCCGAAGGCGATCGTATTCCCACGGGGGCATGTGGATGAGGCACCGCTGGACTTCAGCTTCAGCGGGTTAAAATCTGCGGTGCTCAACTACTTAAACGGTGCGAAGATGAAGGGTGAGACGATCTGCGAGGCGGACGTCGCGGCTTCCTTCCAGCAGTCGGTTGTGGACGTGCTGGTGGAGCATACGATGCTGGCCGCAGAGGAGCTCGGCATCCGCAAGGTGGCCATGGCCGGAGGCGTGGCGTCGAATTCCGCGCTGCGTGCCGGTATGAAGGCGGCCTGTGAGAAGGCCGGGTACGAGCTGTTCTTCCCGGACCCGATTCTGTGTACGGATAACGCGGCGATGATCGGCTCGGCGGCGTACTATGAGTATATCAAGGGCGTGCGTGACGGGCTGGACCTGAACGCGGTGCCGAACCTGAAGATCGGGCAGAGATAAGAGGTGCTTGCCATGAAGACGGTTGGAATCGTATTGTCCGGCGGGAGCGGGAAACGCATGGGGACGGAGCTGCCGAAGCAGTATCTGGAGGTCGGCGGGTATCCGGTCCTGTATTATTCTCTCGCTGTGATGCAGAAGAGCTTTCTGGACGAGATCGTGCTCGTGGCGGCGCCGGAGTGGATGGACTACTGCCGCGAGGAGCTGGTGGAGCGGTATCATCTTACCAAGGTGACGAAGATCGTGGCCGGCGGGGCCGAGCGGTATGATTCCGTGGCCTGCGGGCTGGAGGCGGCCGGGGAGGCGGACGTCGTCTTCATCCATGACGGGGCGAGGCCCTGCATCGATGAGGCGATGCTTGCGCGCGGGCTGGAGAAGTGCCTTGAGACCGGTGCCTGTGTGGCGGCGGTGCCTTCGAAGGACACGGTCAAGATCGTCGCGGAGGACGGCCGGATCGAGTACACGCCGCAGAGAAGCACAGTCTGGGCGGTGCAGACGCCGCAGGTATTCTCGCTGGACCTGGTGCGCCGGGCCTACCGGATGCTTGCCGGGCAGGACGCCGCGGGAATCACGGACGACGCGATGGTGGTTGAGAAGATGCTGGGGCTTCCGGTTTACGTCTACGAGGGGAGCTACCGCAACATCAAGATCACCACGCCGGAGGACCTGATCAGCGCGGAGAGATTTCTGGCAGAGGCGTGATACCGGCAAAATGTGAAGAAGATCAAGAGGCAGATGCCCGGGTTATCAGAGGATGGCCCGGGCTTGTTTTTGTCAAGATCGTTTGCTCGCGGGAGAAATCAGTTGACCCTGCCTGATTCGATGATAGAATGATAGATAAGAGTGAATTCGTGAATAATCGGAATCGAGGTTCGTGTACCGGGGGGAGAACTGCCGGCCGGACCTGTTATATCTGAGGTTTGTGAGGATCGAGAGAATGCGTCGCGAGGAAGGGAAGCTGAAGGAACTGAGGGAGCTTCTGGGGGAGCTGTGTGTCCCGGAGGCCCGGATCGGATGCGCTGTGGGAGAGGAACTCCTGCAGCTTGACGGGGAGGGGATGCCCTGCCCGGAGACTGCATTTGCCCGCGCGCTCTTCGGCGATTACCGGATCTATGCGTATGTGCCGGAGCCGCTGACCGGTCAGATGACTGGAGACCTGATCGCTTCGCTGGATGATATGGCCCAGATCCTGGGATACCGGGTGCCGCTTCGCAGCAGAGATGAGCTGCGTGGGAGGTTCTGCGCGTATCTTCTGAAGGGTGAAGGGATCCTGGCGCTGGGCCGGACCCCGAAGGAGACGGCCACCGCGGTGCGCATGGTGAAGAAGGCGCTGCGGGTGGAGATCGCCGGGCGAAGGCTCGGGGGGACCAGGCACCTCTCGCCGGTTCTGTGCGCGCTGGAGCACCTGGTCTACCGGAAGAAATATTCCAGAAATGAGGTGCAGGCAGATTCATGAAGGTGAGAGATGAGCAGGCCTGCCGCAGGGCCCTGGTGGAATACGGAAAGCGGCTGGCAGAGGACGGGCTGATCGAGGGCACCTGGGGGAACCTCTCGGTCCGGCTGGACGAGGAGACGATGCTGATCACCCCCAGCGGGCTTGGCTATGAGCGGCTGCGGGAAGAGGATATCTGCAAGGTGCGCCTGAAGGACGGCTCCTGGACCGGGACGCACAAGCCTTCGAGCGAGAGGAGGCTGCACGCGGGGATCTACCTGGCGAGAGAGGACGTGTGGGCGGTGGTGCACACGCATGCCGCCGGCTGCGTGACATTTGCGGCCTGCGGGAAGGACCTTCGCGTGGGAGAGGAGACATTTGTGTGTGCGGCCTACGGGGTCAGCGGCTCCGGGCGGCTAGCGAAGAACTGTGTGAGAGCCCTGGGAAAAGCCAGAGGGTGCCTGCTGGCGCATCACGGCGTGGTGTGCGTGGGAGGATCCCTGGAGGAAGCTTACGAGTGGAGCCTGCGGGCGGAGAAGATGGCAGGAGAGTGGCTTGATGGAGCGATATGATGTGATTGTGATCGGCGGAGGCCCTGCGGGGCTTGCCGGAGCCGCCGCGGCGAAGGAGGATGGAGCCCGGGTGCTGCTGATCGAGCGGGACAAGGAGCTGGGAGGCATCCTGAACCAGTGCATCCATGACGGTTTCGGCCTGCTGCGGTACGGGGAGAGGCTCACCGGGCCGGAGTATGCGAGGAGAGATATCGACCGGATCGAGGAGCTTGGCGTCGAGACGAGGCTTCGGACCTTCGTGACACGGATCGAGAAGAAGGATACCTATGTGCTGACGCTCAGCAGCCGGGAGGGTCTCTGCCAGGTGGAAGGTGAGAGCCTGGTGCTCGCCTGCGGGTGCCGGGAGCGGACGCCGAAGCAGGTGTGGATTCACGGGACGAGGCCGGCGGGGGTATTGACCGCGGGACTTGCCCAGAACCTGGTGAACCTGCAGGGGTATTTCCCCGGAAAGCAGTGCGTGATCCTGGGAAGCGGCGATATCGGGCTGATCATGGCGAGGAGGCTGACGCTGGAGGGCGCTTCGGTGCTGGGAGTGTACGAGGCGAAGAGGACGCCCGGCGGGCTGAAGC
>JAFPYK010000233.1 GCA_017412265.1 Lachnospiraceae bacterium | reverse complement strand
GCGCGCTTCCCACCGGCTTGGGATTGCCGCTGCGGAAGGTAAGCGCCTCGTCCGCGAAGGAGATCGGGTAGGATTTGCCCAGGCGCTTCGCCTGCTCGCGCACGACCGAATCCGCGACCGGCACGAGGTACTTCTGCACCGCCGCGCGGAACTTCTCGATATCCGCCTCGGCCCAGCAGTTGCGCTCCATCCGGTCATAGCCGAGGCGCGTGTAGCCGTCGCCGCCGAGCTTGCGCCCCATCGCATCGCGCAGCTTCACGAGCTCGTCGTAGATGGTGTCCATCTGCTCCTGATGATCCTTGAACCACTGGCCCTTGGCCTTCCAGGCCGCGAGGCGGCGCGCGTCATCGGAATCGGTCTGGAACGGCTCCATCTGCGACAATGTGTAGATCCCGCCCTCGAACGGGATCTGTGCGGACGCGAGCATCTTGTCATACTCGGTCACAAGCTCATTTTCTCTCTGCATGTCGGAGATGATCTCCGGGGAGAAGGTTCTCCGGCGGATCTCCGCATTGATGAAGAGCAGGTCTCCGTATTCCGCTTCGAATTCCCCGCGGAAGGGCGAGGCGAGCATCGCCTCGGTCCACTCCTGCATGTATTCTTCTACCTCGGGCCAGATCTCGTCCCAGAAATCGTTCTCACCGTCATAGAATTCGTCTCTTGTATCGACCGAGTGGCGCACGTATGCCAGGTTGCCCATCGTGTCAAATGTCTTCCCCCACTCTTCCTTCTCGAGGAACACCTCGCAGGCCTGCGCGTAGCTCTCCGCCGCGCGGAAGCGCTCCGTCATCTCCCGAAGCTCGGCCTTCACAGTCTCCGGATCCGGCCTCCGGTAAGGCATCTCTGAAAATTTCATTCGTCTATCCTCCATTGAACCCGACCTTTACAGTCGATGAAAACCCTTATATCTTGTCCCCTGGTAGGTCAGCATTCCCCGGTCGCCCTGGCTGAGCATCCCGTATTCCCGGCCCTTCACGGTGAACTCCCGGCGTGTGCCGTCCTCCGCTTCAAATGTCGCAAAATAAGTCGTCATCTGATAGGTCGTATATCCCTTGGCGCCGGTCGGGTCCCCCGCGTTGGCCACCTGCTGCGTCGAATCCTGGTGCCTCTTCGCGACGACACGCGCCGGAATCGTGAGCACCGGCGAATGATTGTTGCGCACCCACTGCACGATTGCCCGGATAATCGCAATCACCACGAAGATGATTGTGGCTGCAAACATAGCCACCAGCAGGATCATTACCAGCTCTGTCATATACACTTCCTCCTTACACAGATGACAGGCCGCCAAAGCGGCCTGTACATCGTTCTTCCCGCACATATTATAGATTCCGTCCGCCGGGCTGTCAACAATGCCCCGCGAAACGTCCCTCACAGAGAAGACATCCTTAGGGAGCGCCGCCGGAAGAAATGAATCGAGAACGGCGCGATCATCGCTGCCGCGCCGCCCTGGTGAGGATCTGCCCTCTGTCCTTCTTATTTTTTGCCGAACAGCCGTCGGAAGAACCCTTGGCGCGGCTTGTCGGGCTCCGGCTCCGGTTTTGCTTCACTGCCCGGATG
>JAFPYK010000232.1 GCA_017412265.1 Lachnospiraceae bacterium | reverse complement strand
GAGTAGAACCTGACCCCATAGTAGTAGGTGGTTCCCGCCGTCATCTGATACGAGAGACGGAAGTTGCCGTTGCTGCCGCCGTCATCATTAGTTGCGATCTGATCCCAGTCGGCGTCATACAGATGGCCATAGGTATCCATCTCCGCGGTAGAGGTCAGAACATAGGTACCGTCCGCTGTCGGGACAAACTTATAGTACTTTATCTCTCCGGGGCTCTTGATCTCAGCCGTGTAAGAGCCATCCACCTTGATCGTAGCGGTGACCGTCTGAGGATCCCCGAGGATCCCCGCGTCCGGGATCACTTCCCGCTCGGTCTCCTCCGACTTCAGGCCTTTCTCATCGACGTCGGCATCCTTTCGGCCGATCTCCTCGATCTCGGTTTCCTTCGTCTCCTCTTCGGTGACCTCTTCGGTCACTTCTTCCGTTGCTTCTTCCGTCACTTCCTCGACGGCTTCCTCGGTTGTCTCCTCCGCCGTCTCCTCCGCGACCTTCTCCGTGGTCTCTTCGGTTACCTCTTCCGAGACCTCTTCGGTTTCCTCTTCTGTGGCCTCCTCGGTCACTTCCTCTGCCGTCTCCTCGCGTTCTTCTGTCACGTCTTCCGAGACTTCCTCAAGAACCTCCTCAGAGACCTGAGCTTCTTCCTTGTGGGCAGCCGTAGCCGCGGCAACACTCATGCCGGGAACGGTCATGACGCAGACAAGCGCCAGGACCCACGCAAGAAGGATCTTCACTGTCTTCTTCACTATGGTATTCCTCCGTTACATATTTGCCGGATCAGTCTCCGGCCATCATATAAATTATAGGTTTACCGTCAGAAAAGGTCAATTCATAATTCCCCGAGGTGTTTTTATTTTCTTACAAATTCCGAAAAAACGGGCAGGCCTGATCGGCCTGCCCGTATGCAGTCTCCGGAGCTTTCCCCGTCATCCGTCCAGTTTCCCGCTCTCCCGCAGGATCTCCTCCGCCAGTGCCACGCATTCGCGTACCATGGCGTCGCAGTGAGGCTTCTTGAGCCCTCCGCGCTCTTTGTTAACCCGCAGAAGATCCGCGCAGTTTAACATCCCGTCATGCTTCTCGCGAAGCCTGCGGTAGTAATAGCCGATCAGAGCCGGATCATTGGCCCCGAAGAGCCCCAGCACCATCAGGCCGCCGCAGACCGCCCCGCAGGTGGCTCCCATCTTCAGTCCTCCTCCGTAATTGGAGGTCAGCCGCCGCACCGCCTCTTCGGGCAGCCCGGCGTCCTGCGCGAAGGGAACCACGACTGCCTGGCAGCAGTTATAGATCACATCTGTCGAGGCACGCAGTTCTTCTGCCCGCCTGACATATCTGCTCTCACACATCTCTGTTTCTCCTCTCTCATGCGTAGACCCGTCGGGCCTCTTCCTCTTCAAACTGCTTCGAATACAACTCGTAGTAATATCCCTTGCGCCGCAGCAGCTCGCGGTGCGTGCCGCGCTCGATGATCTTGCCGTCCTGCACCACGAGGATCAGGTCCGCGCGCCGGATCGTCGAGAGCCGGTGCGCGATCACGAAGGCCGTGTGGTTCTTTAGCACCTCATCGGTCGCCTTCTGGATCAGCTGCTCCGTCCCGGTGTCGATCGAGGACGTCGCCTCATCCAGCACGAAGATCGCGGGCTTCGCGAGGATCGCCCTCGCGAACGAGACCAGCTGCTTCTCTCCCGTGGAGAGCAGGCCGCCGCCCTCGCCCACGTCGCTCTCGTAGCCGTCCTTCATGCGGGCCGCCACCTCATCGGCGGAGACCCGTTTCGCGGCCTCTTCGACCTCTTCGTCGGTCGCGTCAAGCCGCCCGTAACGGATATTCTCCCGGATTGTCCCGGAGAACAGGTGCGGATTCTGCAGCACATAGCCGATCTGGCTGTGCAGCCACAGCTCCGACCGTTCTCTGTAGTCCACGCCGTCGATCAGGATCCGCCCGGACGTCGGCTCATAGAAGCGGCAGGCCAGGTTGACCAGCGTCGATTTGCCCGCGCCGGTCTCGCCCACGATCGCGACATTGCTCCCGGCAGGCACGTCGAGGTTAAAATGCTCCAGCACATACTCCTTGCCGTCCGGGTACATGAAACTCACGTCCTCGAAGGTGATGCGGCCCTCGACAGGCTCCCAGTTCTCCTTCTTCGGCGCAAATGTGTCTCCGTACTTCTC
Source organism: Lachnospiraceae bacterium (assembly GCA_017412265.1). Taxonomy (GTDB): domain Bacteria; phylum Bacillota; class Clostridia; order Lachnospirales; family Lachnospiraceae; genus RGIG1588. The sequence continues at coordinate 399 of JAFPYK010000232.1, read as the reverse complement.
CCGCACCTCGGGGCTGTCCTGAATCCCCGGCTGCTGGTCCAGCAGATCCATCACACGCTCGATATTGGCCTGGCACGAGATCACGTCCGCCATGATCGCGGCGATGCCCTGCACCGGTTCAAAGATATTGAGCGCATAAGAGATAAAGACCGAGAGCGTGCCCAGTTTCATCAGGTCCAGCTGCACCAGTCTTCCGCCCCGCGCCAGCACGATGGCCGCCGCGGCGTAGCCGAAGAACATGATCGAAGGGATAAAGACCGCATTCATCCGGGCCACCGAGACCGAAGAATGATGCATCTTGTCGGTGAGCTCTCCGAAGGCGCGGTCATTTTCACCCTCGCCCACGAGAGTCTTGGTCGTTCTCACGCCCGTGATGCCCTCATTGTAAGCTCCGGTAAT
>JAFPYK010000231.1 GCA_017412265.1 Lachnospiraceae bacterium | reverse complement strand
CCTCGGGTACCTCGATGCAGCGGCACGTAAGCGGCCGAGTGACGCAGCGGGGAAATACTTTGAGAAGTCCGGCTCCGCAGCCTAAGCTGCGGAACGAAATATAAGGATCGTGTGGTTTAGAGCGGAGCTCTACCTCACGATCCTTTTATTTCGGTTTTGCCGGACTTCTTTTGTCGTTCCCGGAGCTGCGTCGCTCGCCACGCTAAGTGCCGGCACTCGGTAACGGTCCCGAGAACATTTTGTGCTCCGCCTTGGGGGTTGGCTCCGGCAGTCTTTCGCTGCATTCTCGTCGTGCTAGTCCAGGAGCCGCCTGCCATATCCCCTGGCTCTGGGAGTCGCGGAGGGGAGTAAAATATTTGACAAACCCCCTGGTTCTGGAATTCGCGGAAGGGAGTGAAACATTTACCATATTCCCTGATTCTGGGATTCGCTGAGGGGAGTGTAACTTTGGTGTCTGATCCGCTAATTATACTGAGATACGTTAAAAAGGATCGCGTGATTTTGAGCAGGGCTCTGCCGCGCGATCCTTTTTTCTTGCTTTGAACAATTCATTTGCACTTATACATTCAGTGTGTAGGAGAGGACGTCCAGGGTGACCTTGCCCTGGGCGAAGAAGGTGATTCGGTCGGCCGAGGGATCGGTGTCGAAGGCTGCGGTCATCACCTTCTCACCGTCATTGACGAAGACCTCGACGCTGTGGCGGTCCAGGATCAGGCGGAGTTTGATGCCGCCGTGGTCGTGGCGAACCTTGGCGCGGCGCTGGTGGATGATCGCCCGGCGGGAGCCGGAGAATTTGCGGTCAACCTTGAGCACGGACTCGCGGGGGCGGAAGCTCACGCCGATGTGGCAGGTCTCATTTTTCGCGAAACGGACCGCGAAGCGGTCGAAGAGATCGCCTTCGCAGGGATGCAGCTCGAGGGTCAGATCCAGGGTGCGGCCGGAGAGGCCCGGCAGGGAGATCTCGTCGTTCTCGACCGTGACGCCGGTGAAGGAGAGAGGCTCGGAGCGGTAGGCTTCCAGCTCACGAAGCGGCTGCTGGTACAGGATGCCGTCACGCACGGAGAGCTCACGAGGCAGGCTCATCTGGCCGAACCAAGGAACCTGGGGCGTGTGCAGATTGCAGGTATCCCAGTTCTGCATCCAGCCGATCATGATCCGCCGTCCGTCCGGGGTCAGGATGGTCTGCGGCGCGTAGAAATCGATGCCGTAGTCCGCGGCGTGGTCGGAGAGCTCGGTGAAGGTGTCCGTCGTCTCGTCGTAATGGCCGAGGAGATAGAAGGAGCCGTCACCGTTGTGGTACTCGAAGCCCTTGGGCAGCATGTCCTGCGCGCTCAGGAGGAGCACGTCGTATCCGTCCAGGCGGAAGAGGTCCGGGCATTCCCACATCAGGCCGAGGCGGTCGCCGTTGGAAGCCAGGGTGCTCACGTACTCCCAGTGCAGGGCATCCGGGCTCTTGAAGAGGAGGACCTGGCCGCGCTCGGTCTCGTGGTCGTCGACCACCAGCGCGCGGAAGGTGCCGTCCGGAGCCTGGAAGATCTTGGGGTCCCGGAAATCGTAGCGGCTGCCGCCAGGGGGCAGCTGGTCGCCCGTGATCACCGGGTTGTGGGCGTATTTGCGGTAGTTGAGGCCGTCGCCGAAGGCCAGGTTCTGCGTCTGCAGGTGGCGGATGGCTCCGTGCTCGTCCACGGTTTCCGCGACACCGGTATACATGAGCAGATGACGCCCGTCCGGAAGGGTGAGGGCGCTGCCCGAGAAACAGCCGTCGCGGTCATAGGGCATGTCCGGTGCCATCGCGGCGGGCAGATACTCCCAGTGCAGGAGGTCTTCGGACACCGCGTGTCCCCAGTGCATGGGGCCCCAGTGGGAGTCGTACGGATGATACTGATAGAACAGATGATACTTCCCCTCATAGAGGGAGAAGCCGTTCGGATCGTTCATCCATCCGGTGCGGGAGGAAAGGTGAAAAGCGGGGCGGCTCTCCGGTGCGATGCGCCGGGAGGCGCCTTCTTCGAATCTTCGTGCATCTCTTAATGCCTGGCTCATGAGCAGTGTTCTCCGTTTCGGGACATTGGTGTGACAGGGCGCTGCGGATCGGCAGACGTTCCCTGTCCGTTCGGTAAATCCGTAAAAAAGGGCGTTCTCCGGTGCAGGGCTTCCTGCGTCCGTGAACGCCCGGTTCACGACTTTCGTGGTTAATCGTTCATGGAATCTTCCAGAGCGTCGACGATGATGGGCACGACCTTCGTGGCCTTCTGCTGCACGATCTCCGGCGCGTAGGGGAAGGTGTAGGAGACGTCGGAGGCCTCCAGCAGCGGCAGGTCGTTGATGGAATCACCGATGCCGTAGAGGGTGATGTCTCCGTACTTCTCGCGCATGTATTCCCGCAGGAATTCCACACCCTTGCCCTTCGAGCAGCCGCGCGGCGCGATGTCGATCTCGATCACGTTCTGGAACGCCTCGACCTTGTCGCCGTACTTCTCGTTGATGTAGGCCGCGTAGTGCGCGGCGTCCTCGAGGCTCTCGGTGTGGATGCTGACCTGGTGGATCAGGCCGGGCGGGCAGTCGTCCACGCCGGTGATGACGTAATATTTGCCGGGGTAGTCCATCTCGGCGAATACGCAGATGTCGCCCTCGACGTCGAGCGTCAGGCGGAAGCCCTTCGGGTTCATCTCGCGGACGATCGCGTCCGCGACGTCGCGGTCAACGCCTAATTTGCGGATCGGGGTGTAGCCCTTGCCGAGGATGTTGGCGCCGCTGCTGGTGATGAAAAAGTCCGGATCGACGAATCCTGTGATGAACGGGGTGAGGCCGCCGACCTGGCGTCCGGTGCACAGACCGAAGAGGTGGCCGGCTTCCTGGTATTCCCGGATCTTGTCCACGTTCTCCGGAGGAAGCTTCACATCTGCCTTGTAGAAGTATAAGGTACCGTCAAAATCACTTGCAAATACTTTCTTCTTCATCGAAGTCCTTCCTCCTCTTTATACAACAAATTCATCGGTGACGGAGGCGTTCAGAGGCCAGAGCCGAAGATGCGCGCCCTCGCTCACGGTATAAGAGAATTCTCTCTCCGTGGGGTAGAGGTGGGTCGTGAAGGTGGCTTCGCCGTCATTTGCAAAGATCTCCACGGAGCTGTGGTCCGCGAAGATGCGGAGCTTGCGGAGATCCTGCTCCAGAGGCATGTCGAGGACCTCGAAGACCTGGGTGTTGAAGCGCAGGTCCATGCCGGTGCGGTCGAGGGTGCATACCTTCGAGGACGCGTCGTAGTGCAGGCGGAGTCCGCCCTCACCGTCTTCTCTGGTGAAGAGGTTCAGGTCGAAATCACCTTCGGGTACCGTCACCTCGAGCTCGAAGGCCGCGGGCAGCCGGTCGAAGGACGGCAGTTCTTCTCCGCGGAGGGTCTCGATGCCCGTGACCGGCGTCTGGATCAGCTTCCCGTCCTTGATCCGGAGCTCTCTCGGCAGGGACATGCTGCCTTCCCAGTCCTCTTCCTCGGTGGGATAGTGGTTGTCCGGCAGGCCGATCCAGCCGATCAGGATGGCCTTGTCGGGATCGCCGACGTTGGCCGCGCCCTGCGCCGCGTAGAAGTCAAAACCAAAATCGAGATAGTGATAGCCGCCCTCCGGATAGAAGGTCAGGGTATCGTAGTCCATCTTACCGATCATGTAGACGTTGTGGTTGGTGCTGTTGCCGCGCCCCGGAAGCTTCGTGTACTGCGGGGAGAAGATCAGGACATCCTTGCCGCTGATATTGACGATATAAGGGCATTCCCACATGCCGCCGAACTTCTCGAAGCCGGGAACTTTAAGCTCGCCCGCGAACTTCCAGCCCTCGAGCAGCTTCTCGGACTCGTAGATCAGCACGCAGCCGCGCAGGTCCAGGGTCTGTGCTCCGATGAAAATGTAATATCTCTGCTTCTCTTCGTTCCAGACGACCTTCGGGTCTCTCTGGTGCTCGCTGTGATCGTCGCGGGGGCCGAAGAGCGGCTCGGGCAGCTTGTGCGGGCGGTTGTCATCACCCAGGACGGCCGCGCAGGTGTAAGGCGTGCGCACCCAGTCGTCGTCGCGGTGGTTGCCGGTGTAGAAGAAGACCAGGTCGTCACCCTCGGAGATCGCGCTGCCGGAGTGAGTGCCGCGATTGTCCCAGAAGCAGTCCGGGGCGAGGCCGATGCCCTCGTTCTTCCAGTGGATCAGGTCGGTGGTGGTCACGTGATACCAGTACTTTAAGCCGTGCACGGCGCCCCAGGGGCACCACTGGTAGCACAGATGCCACACGCCCTTGTGAAGGGCGAAGCCGTTCGGGTCGCTGGAGAGGCCGGTCACGGGCTGTACGTGGTAGGTCTGGCGGTAGCGGGAAGTCCGTATACGGTCATAAAGGTCCCGGATCTCATCGGGGCTCTGAAGGACGCGGTAACGCTCATCGCGGGTCCATTCTCTCATGTCGGTTTTCCTCTTTTCTGTTTTATTCGAAATGAAAGGGATCGGTCTGTGAGATGCGCGGTGCATCTCACGAGAATCGTGCCGTTCCGCAGCATGTGCGGATTGATAGTTTTATGTTACCATATTGCGGCCGGGAAATCCAGTACCGGAGCACCCTGCGGGACAGACTTTCGCATTTCCCTGAAATCCGGGGCCGCTTTTGCTTGCATGAGGCCCCGAAAATCCATATAATAAATATAATGACCATGTGGATCGGGCAGACAGCCCGGAGACCGGAAAGGGGAACAGGCGAATGATCTATCAGACATTTGCGGCGATTGACGTAGGCTCGGGCGAGCTTGCGTGTAAGATTTATGAGG